>JABMMT010000137.1 GCA_013205155.1 Betaproteobacteria bacterium
CATATATAGTCAGGCGTTTAGGCGCAACGATAGTTGTGATGGCTGTCGTTGCGTTCTTCGTTTTTTCACTTCTGTATCTCACGCCTGGCGATCCTGCGGCAGTGATTGCAGGGGATGTTGCCACCGCAGAAGATATTGCGCGCATTCGTCAATCCTTAGGATTGGATCAACCTTTTTTAGTCAGATTTGGTAATTGGGTTTGGGCCCTTCTTCACGGCGACTTAGGCACCTCTATTTTTAATAATCTGCCTGTATCTAAGTTAATTTCTCAGAGGGTAGAGCCCACCTTATCCTTAACCATTTGTACCTTAATTGTGGCTATTGTGACTTCAGTACCTTTGGGCGCCATCGCAGCAGCCCGTGCAGAGAGCAAGTTAGATCACGCCATCATGGGATTTTCGGTACTTGGATTTTCCTTGCCAGTCTTTGTGCTTGCTTATCTATTGATACTCCTTTTTTCATTGCAATTACAGTGGTTGCCAGTGCAAGGTTATCGACCGATTAGTGAGGGTCTTTGGCCTTGGTTCCGCCATTTAATTTTGCCTAGCTTGGCCTTAGGAACAGTTTATGCGGCTCTGATTGCCCGTATTACTCGTGCCAGTGTTTTGGATGTTTTGTCACAAGACTATATTCGTACAGCTCAAGCAAAGGGCTTAAAAGAGCGAGACATCATGATTCATCACGCTCTTAAAAATGCGGCTGTACCCATTATTACGGTGATTGGTATCGGCATTGGTTTATTGATCTCCGGTGCGGTAGTTACTGAAACGGTATTTGCTATACCTGGAATTGGAAGATTGACCGTCGATGCCATTTTGCGTCGTGACTATCCCATCATTCAGGGGGTCATTCTGATTTTTTCAGCGACCTATGTGATCATCAATCTTGTGATTGATCTGTCATACGTCTTTTTTGATCCGCGCATTCGCTACTAATGAGTATGAGCAATCATTCAAGCCTGAACTCCGCTGATTGGTCGGGAAGACTCTTTAGAGTGAGTCATTTTTTTAAAGATCAATTACCTGCTCTTTATAAACGCTATCCCTTTGCCGTCATTGGAGCTGCCACCTTAATCTTGATGGGATTTATTGCCATATTTGCACCTTATTTGGCTACAGTAGATCCTCAAGCGGTCACTCCTTTGAATCGCTTGAAGCCTCCAAGTTGGGAGAATTGGTTTGGCACTGATGCACTAGGGCGAGATGTATACAGTCGGGTAATGTATGGAACACGTGTATCTCTGACGGTAGGAATTGCAGTAGCTTTTTTAAGTACCGCGATCGGAATGGCCATCGGATTAGTAACTGGCTTTGTTAGGTGGTTAGATCCAATTGTGATGCGCATTATGGATGGATTGATGTCGATCCCATCTATTTTGCTAGCGATTGCTTTGATGGCTTTAACCAAGGCCAGCATCGAGAATGTGATTCTTGCGATTACCTTGGCAGAGATCCCTAGAGTAGTGCGTCTAGTCCGCAGTTTAGTGTTAAGTTTGCGAGAGCAGCCCTATGTTGAAGCCGCTGCTGCTTCTGGAACGCCTTTGATTAAAACTTTATTACGACATATTCTTCCTAATATAGCGGCACCATTGCTGGTTCAAGCAACTTACATCTGTGCTTCTGCAATGATCACAGAGGCAATCTTGTCTTTTATTGGCGCTGGCACACCGCCCAATATTCCTAGCTGGGGAAATATTATGGCTGAGTCACGTAGCCTGTTTCAGATTGCTGGCTATCTGATTTTATTTCCTTCTATTTTTCTGTCGGCAACAGTGCTAGCGGTGAACTATTTGGGTGATGGCTTGCGTGATGCTTTAGATCCTCGCTTATCCAGGAGAATGTAGGGGATGAGTCAAAACACCGGAAAACCGATTTTAGAAGTAAATGATTTACGTACTTATTTTTATACGCGTGATGGTGTTGTGCGTTCGGTTGATGGCGTTTCTTTTTCTGTATCTGAAGGTGAGACACTAGCAATCGTCGGCGAATCGGGCTGCGGTAAAAGTGTTACCTCTTTATCGATTCTGCGTTTAATTGCATCTCCTCCAGGGAAGATTGTTTCTGGTTCGATCAAATTTCATGGTGAAGATTTATTGGGCTTCTCAGACGAACAGATGCGTGATATACGTGGCGACAAGATCTCCATGATCTTCCAAGAGCCGATGACCTCTTTAAACCCAGTACTCACCATTGGCAGACAAATAGGAGAAGTTTTAGAGTTACATCGTCAGTGCACCAAAGAGGAAGTCCGCACTCGGATTCTCGAGCTACTAAAGATGGTCAATATTCCTGAACCAGAAAGCCGGATTGACGAATATCCTCATCAACTTTCGGGCGGTATGCGCCAGCGCATCATGATTGCAATGGCTTTGGCTTGTGATCCTGAAATCTTGATTGCAGACGAGCCTACAACAGCTTTAGATGTCACGATTCAGGCACAAATTCTCAATTTAATGCGCGAACTCAGAGATCGAACTAGGGCGGCGATTATTTTAATTACCCACGACCTCGGTGTTGTTGCAGAAATGGCCCAACGGGTGGTGGTTATGTATGCCGGTCGTAAGGTTGAAGAAGCTAACGTGTTTGATTTGTTTGAGAAGCCTATGCACCCATATACCCTGGGCCTTTTAAACTCTATGCCACGCTTAGATGATGCTGCATCAAAGCGCTTGGTGGAAATTCCGGGGATGGTTCCTTCAATGCGAACCGAGATTGTGGGTTGTGCTTTTGCTCCACGCTGTTCATCTGCGACTGAACGTTGCACCCAGGAGTCTCCAGTACTCAAAGATTACGGTGATCAGCATTGGGTAGCATGCTGGAACCCTGTTTTGATCAAGACTAGTGTATGAGCAAGACTACAAATAAGCTTTTAGAGCTTAAAAACTTATGTAAACACTATCCCATACGAAAGGGAATCCTCAGTCGTATTTCTGGCTATGTACATGCAGTTGATGGAGTCAGCTTTTCGATATATGAAGGTGAGACACTTGGATTGGTTGGGGAAAGTGGCTGTGGAAAATCCTCTGTTGGACGCACGATTCTTCGTCTAATGGATCCCAGCGCAGGTGAGATCTATTGGAAGGGCGAACGAATTGATCAACTGACAAGATCCCAAATTCGCCCCTACAGAAAAGAAATCCAAGCAGTGTTTCAAGACCCATACTCTTCTTTGAATCCTCGCATGCGAGCGGCGGACATTGTTTCTGAGCCTTTGAGGAACTTTGAGAAACTCTCCCAGGCCGAAGGCCGAGAGAGAGTACGCGAACTTTTTGCCTTGGTGGGTTTACGTCCTGATCAAATGTTACGTTACCCACATGAATTCTCAGGTGGACAGCGCCAACGTTTGGGAATAGCTAGAGCGCTATCAGTCAAGCCTAAGCTGATCATGTGTGATGAGCCAGTATCCGCCTTAGATGTATCTGTTCAGGCTCAAGTGATTAATCTTTTGGGTGATTTACAAAAAGAATTCGGTGTCTCCTATCTATTTATTGCTCATGACTTGGCAGTGGTAAAGCATATCAGTCACCGTATTGCAGTGATGTATTTAGGGCGTATTGTTGAGCTAGCAGAAACAGCAGAACTGTTTAATCGTCCATCTCATCCCTATACAGAGGCTTTGCTCTCAGCGGTGCCTATTCCAGACCCTAAGCATCAGCGTAAGCAAATTGTATTGGGTGGTGACGTTCCAAGTCCAATCAATCGCCCAAGCGGATGTCATTTCCATACCCGCTGTATTTATGCTCAAGAGCGTTGTAAAGTAGAGGAGCCTAAATTAGAAGAGACTTCACCTGGACATTTTGTTGCTTGCCACTTTAAATTAAATACCTAGTCAGTTAAATACTTAAAGTCCAAATAGCAGTAGCAATCAGTAGTGCGGCTAAGAAGTAGTTAAATACGACAAGACGTTTGCCCGTACCAAGCCAGGTCTTAAAAAGAGCTCCAGCCAGGGCATAGCTCATATTACTAACAAATGCAAAGAACATGACTACCGCGCAAGCTAACATCAGGCGTTCCTCCGGGTTTATGCTGGGTTGTCCCTCTGCATAAATAATCCAAGAGCCCATGATAGTAATAGCCAAGAGCCAGACCTTAATATTTAAAAATTGAATCAATACGCCTTTAATGAATCCCATGTTCAGCCTAGCGGGATTGACTTCATGAAACTGCTTACTTTTACAAAGCTTTAGGGCTAACCAAATTAAATAGGCGCAACCCAAGATTTTGATTCCAAGCCGAATGCTGGGGATTTCAGCGACTAAAGCGCCAATACCAAAACCACAGGCCAGCATAATTAAAAGCCATCCAAATGGCACAGCACAGGTAAAGGGAAGTGTGCGTCGAAAGCCCTCGTTAGTTGCAATGGCGGTTGTGAGCATTGTGTTTGGACCAGGAGAGAAGGTCATAGCGGCACAAAAAAAGATCAGCGCAATAAATTCATTAAAGCTAAAAATAGATAGCATGTTCAATACTGAATCAATTAGATTAGATTTTCACATCTAGTGGGTAAATCGGACGCCTAATGTGCTGAATATCAAACCAATCATAATTTGAGCTAGTCGGGCCACCTTGGTCAGAGTCGCACTCAACAAAGCCTTTGCTAAACGGGAAAAAAACGGGGCGACAATACATTCTGGACTTGAGCAGCACATAGGTTTTGGATTGCAGCTCAATACCAAGACTCGTCATGACAGCAATGTCATAAGGTTCAACCCGTTCTGAGCTAATCACAATTTGGGCCTCCTTTGTTTCAAATAGAACACTTGGACCCATATTCAGAATTGAGCCATTAAATATTGGACCAGTGACTTTGATCTTGCCATCACTAATCGCTTTAACAACCCCAGTAAGTTTTAAGGCTTGTTTTCGCATGCCACGATAAGTCCAGCCAGATTTATTTCCAAGTTCAATATCTACGGACTGATTGAGTCCGACCTGAATGAGCTTTTGCACAGTTTTAGGATCAGCAATAGGACCCGCTGCAATATTACTGAGGCCATACTGGAGAGCAGCTTCCAAGATGTCAGTCGTATCACAAGGTCCGCCAGACATCACGTTATCACTGTGATCCAAAAGTAAAACTGGCCCTAGTGTTGCTAATTGTGTGAGTTCACGTGCTGTATTGAGTGCTTGTGAAAGTGGAATACTCTGATAAATAAAGCCATCTGCTTGGGACAGAATCATTGCTTGGAGCTCATCAGCAACTTGATTTTCAAGTTCAGAAAAGTGAGGGTGATGTTGATCCGCAATCACAATCACTGACATACCCGCATCATGAAAGTCAGCCAGACTAAAGCCAGCCAAGATGGAGATTCCTAAAATGCCTGGCTTTTTTTCCATTTCGATAGCTGCTTGTACTGCCGCTTTCATTGCACCTTCATTGGTATTGCTTCTAAGGGTATGAGATAGCAAGGGGATTTGACGGTAAGCCATTGAGGGTTTAATCTTCCCCTGAAGCATGTCTCGTAATAGCTCGCCAGCGTGCAGGCCGGTTTCATACATATCAATATGAGGGTAAGTTTTAAAACTCACCATAACATCACAGTTCTGAACCATCGCAGGAGTGACATTAGCGTGTAGATCAAGTGCTACTGCAATTGGAGTATTCGGTGCAATCGACCTAATTCTTTTTAAGAGATCACCTTCACCGTCCACTGCAAATTCAGAAACCATGGCACCATGCAGATCAAGCAAAACAGCATCACAACCTTGTTTAACAGCGTCCACAATGCTATTGCAAATACGCTCATACGCCTTGCCATTAACAGTTCCACTGGGATTTGAAAATGCGCATACTGGTGTCACAATTTCTACATTCTCGCTTTTGGCAATTTGAATAAAAGCACCCATTGCTGTTCTTGCATTTTCTTGATCTTGATAGGCGTCCTGATTCCAAAGTGGATTGAACGCCTCTAGTGGAGTGGGGATGGGTGAGAATGTATTAGTTTCATGCTGAAAGCGCGCGATGACCCATTTACCTAAACTCTTTTTCTCTTGCATCAGACCTACCGTATAAATTAGTTTCTGACTGGCTTGGCAAATGCCAGCATGGAGTGAAGTAGGACATTGGCTCCCGCTTCAAGATGCTCAGCTTTGGCATCTTCAATTTCGTTATGGCTAACACCATCTTTACACGGTATGAAAATCATTCCAGTAGGAGCCAAACGATTCATATAGATGGCATCATGGCCAGCTCCCGACACCACATCCATCTGTGAATAACCTAAGTCAATGGCTGCCTGCCGAATGGTATCAACGCAGTTGGCATCAAAATTACATGGTGGAAAGTAGGACACTTCCTTTAAATCGATGGCAATTGATTTCTCGCTCGATACTTGCGCAATGTAGTCCTTCAGAATACCGGTCATCTTTTCTAGTATTACAGAATCTGGATGGCGTATATCAATCGAAAACTGAACTTGGCCAGGAATCACATTTCGGCTATTGGGGAACACTTGAACCATGCCAACGGTACCTCTGCCATGCGGCTTAAATTCATTGGCTATGGCTACAACCTTTTGCATGATATTTAAGGAATTTTGTAAGGCGTCAACTCGAATATCCATGGGTGTTGGGCCTGCATGTGCTTCAAAGCCTCGCACTATGCAATCAAACCAACGTAAGCCCATGACAGCAGGAACTACCCCAATGACTTTATCTTGATTTTCAAGAACGGGGCCTTGTTCAATATGGGCCTCAAAGTAAGCGCCACAAGCATGATCGCCTGGTGTTTGCTCCCCCAGAAAACCAATGCGTTGCAATTCATCTTTCACTTTCTTACCTGCAGTATCGGTTGCTCCATAAGCATGTTCTAGAGTGACCGCTCCTGCAAAGACACCAGAGCCCATCATGACTGGAGTAAAGCGCGAGCCTTCTTC
>JABMMT010000138.1 GCA_013205155.1 Betaproteobacteria bacterium
GGGCATGACTGCACTCCGAACTTCAAGTACGATGCCAACCCATCTTCCTTTTGATGTAAACGGCGCCAATATTATTTTGATTGATGACGTATTGCTCACTGGTAGAACAGTGCGGGCGGCATTAAATGAGTTATTTGATTTTGGGCGGCCTGCTCAAGTGGAGTTAATGGTACTTGCCGATCGCGGTAATCGAGAGCTTCCCATTGCAGCTGATTTCGTAGGAGAAAAGGTTGATGTAGCAGAGCAAAAAATTCTGGTTTTAGAAAAAGATGCCGCTGGCAAGTTCAGCTTTCAACTTGAGGAGCGTGCATCATGAATTCAGGGGATCAGAATAATCAACTCGTAAATCAATTTAACTCTGCGGGTGAACTAACCCACCTGTTGACCTTAGAAGGTTTGCCAAAAGAGCAGATTTTGCATATTTTGGACATGGCTAAACAGTTTGTGAGCGTGACTGATCCCGCTCGTGAGGTAAAGAAAGTCCCCCTCTTAAGAGGTAAGAGTGTTTTCAATCTCTTCTTTGAAAACTCTACCCGCACAAGAACTACTTTTGAGATTGCTGCTAAACGCTTATCGGCAGATGTGATTAATTTAGATATTTCTACCTCATCTGCCGCCAAGGGTGAGAGTTTGCTCGACACCATTGATAATTTGGTGGCTATGCAGGCAGATATTTTCGTCGTGCGCCACAATGTTTCTAAAGCGCCCATTGAGATTGCTCAGCATGTACCAGCTCATGTGCATGTGGTAAACGCGGGTGATGGTAGCCATCAACATCCCACTCAAGGTTTGCTAGACATGTACACCATGCGGCATTTCAAGCAAAACTTTAAAGGTCTGAAAGTGGCGATTGTGGGCGACATTGTTCATAGCCGAGTGGCTAAGTCCAATATTCATGCGCTCACTACTTTGGGCTGCGAAGAAATTAGAGTGATTGGCCCAGAGAGTCTGCTGCCAAGTAATTTAGATATGCTGGGTGTGAAGGTGTATCACAGTATGGAAGAGGGTTTGAAAGACGCAGATGTGGTGATGACCTTGCGTATTCAAAAGGAGCGCATAGAGGCTGGACAAGTGCCAGAAGGAGAGGCATTCTTTAAGCAGTATGGCCTAACAACTACGCGCTTGGCACTTGCCAAGTCGGATGCTATCGTAATGCATCCAGGTCCCATGAATCGAGGAGTCGAGATTGATTCAGCAGTGGCTGATGGACCGCAATCAGTCATTCTGAATCAAGTGACTTTCGGCATTGCGGTGCGTATGGCAGTGATGTCCATTCTTGCTGGTAACTAGTTAGAAACATTGAGCGCTTTAGAGTCAGTGACTATTCCTAAAATACGCAAGCAACAGCGTTGGTTGATTCTGACCCATGCTTTTAATATGGATGGCCGCGCTGCTAGTCTCACCATTACCGATAAGATTCCTTATTTGTTAGAGGCTGGTGTAAAGCCCATTGTATTTAGTGCGATCACAGGAATCAAAGATCAGCGCTTTCCTCACTATCAATTTTTAGCTTGGGGTCCTTCAGGATTTCGCTTTGACTTTCGTCATTGGATTGCCAATCAATATGGCCGTGGTCTTTTCTATAAAGTCACTACGCGAACTGTTTCTTTATTGCTCGCCCCTTTCATTGCGATTGAGAAACTGTTCCTAGGCTACTCTAGTCAATGGTCATGGGCTATCCCAGCCTATTTTCATGGCAGAAAATTGATTAAAGAAGGTAAGGTTGATGTCGTATTTTCAGTTGGTAGCGCTTGGTCAGCTCACTTAGCAGGGATATGGCTAAAGAAGGCCACGGGTATCAAACTGATTTCTGAAGTGCATGATCCGCTGGTGATTCGTCAGAGTCCTGGCGATGATGGCGCAGATAAACCAAAAAACAGAGATGCTCGCTTTCGCCATTTTTTAGAGAGTCAGCTTTGCAAATACTCTGATTTTGTTTGGTGGTTTACCGACGGCGCCTTGCATTACGCAAAGGTGCGTAACACTAATCTGAATACTTCTGGAAATGCCCAGGGGTTTGTTGTGCTGCCTGGGGCTGAACCTCCGGGCGCAAAAAATATTCAGGCAGGCCATACTTATTTAGAGCATTTAAATCTCTGCCATTTTGGTTCATTGGCTAAAGATCGCAGCTTATCAGTGATACTAAAAGCGCTGAATGTATTACTGCAAAAATATCCACAAGCAAGATCGGCTATTCATATTCATGTTTATGGAGCCCCCTTAGACTCCTATTCCGAACAAGCGATTGAGGAATATGGCTATCAAGATGTATTGATAGCACACGGCCGTCTTGAGAAAGATCCCATGACAGGTCTATCGGGACGTGAGCAGGTGGTTAAGAAAATGCAAGAGGCTGATGTCTTAATTTTGCTGCACGGTACAGGCGAAGAGTGTGCAGAGTACATTCCGTCAAAGTTTTACGATTACCTGTGGGCACAACGCCCTATATGGGCTATTACCCATCGCAATCCTCAGTTGGATCAAATGCTCTTAGAGCGTAATGCTTACTTAAGTATTAGCGGAGATGAATCGAGCTTAGCTATAGCCTTGGAAAAAATCTGGCTAGACTGGCAACACAAAAATCTCAATCAGGTCAAAGGGAGTCCGATTGGGGTTAATCAAGCGGTCAAGAAAATTCTAGAGACTGCTGCTTAAGTTCGCCCGTATTGGTCTTCGAAGCGCACAATATCATCTTCACCGAGATAGTCACCTACCTGAGCTTCAATAATGACTAGCGGTGTATCACCCAAGTTGGTTAGTCTATGCTGAGTTTCCTTTGGAATATAAGTCGACTCATTAGAATTAAGGTGTAGCACCTTATCGCCATTGACGATCTCAGCCTTGCCAGTAATCACAACCCAATGCTCATTGCGATGATGGTGCATTTGTAATGAGAGTTTGCCGCCTGGATTAACCACAATCCGTTTGATCTTATAGTCAGGACCCTCTTCAATCACAGTGTAAGTACCCCATGGGCGATGTACAGTGCTGTGATAAGTAGCACGCTCATCTTTATCTTTGTTGAGCGCATCAACTACTTTTTTCACTGACTGAGAGTTTCCCTTAGCACTGACTAGTAAAGCATCTGGTGTATCAACGATGATGAGATTATCTAAACCAACCGCAGCAATCAGGCGCTCACGACCAAAGACAAAGTTGTTTTTAGAATCAACAAAAATAGCCTTACCTTGCGCGGCATTGCCATGCTCATCTTCTGGGAA
>JABMMT010000139.1 GCA_013205155.1 Betaproteobacteria bacterium
GGTCAGACTATTGTGGTGGATGGCGGAATGACGCTCTAAAGCGCAATCTTCCTTATGTTTTACCCACCGCAGATGAAGAGGTTCTGCCTTTTGTGAGCGAGGTGTTATCACTGAGGAAATAACATCTTGAAATCTTCAAGCAATTCATTCACCTGTTTGGATACCTATATATCTATTGAGCTTACTGTGGAAGATTAGTGGAGCTTGCTTACACATTTGATGGCATAGAAAGAAGAACGACTTAGGAATTTCTCCCTAAGTCGTTAGTTTCGTTGGTAGGCCCACCAGGACTTGAATCTGGGGCTAAAGGGTTTTTATAGCAACCATCTAATACTTCGTTGCTATAAAGTGAATTTACCTGATGATAGTTTGATCTTAAAAGGTTTAGATTTATTACCTACAAAACCGTTAGATGCTCACTAATCCGATTTAGTAGATCAGCAAAATTTGGCTGGTCCTTGTAATAGAGGCTAGCTACTTTTTTATATTCAGATTCAAATAACTTTCTATCCTCCGAATCACTCAGAAGAAAAGCTGGGTTTTGAGAAATGATTAAGTTATCGGACTTGGAAAAACGCTCTACCTTCCTAGTCTGATACCTATCAGTCTTAATAAATTCCAATACTGATGGGCAATCCAAGAGGTAATATACGTCGTAGTAGTGCCTCAGGAAGTT
This sequence comes from Betaproteobacteria bacterium, assembly GCA_013205155.1. Lineage (GTDB taxonomy): Bacteria > Pseudomonadota > Gammaproteobacteria > Burkholderiales > Burkholderiaceae > Polynucleobacter. The sequence continues at coordinate 677 of JABMMT010000139.1, forward strand.
CTTAGGAAACCCCTTGCCGTCTTTGTGCTGACGATGCTTTGTAGAAATAGTTTGCAGCTTTTCTACAAAGGTATATTCAGGCAAGTAGCACAAGACACCTTTAGCCCTATTGTCATGGATTCCCTTGACATATTCAGTTGCATAATCGTATGCCCATGATGAAATATCCACTGGTTTATTAGGTGCAGTATCGTCAAAACCTAATTCTAATAATACGCCGTCTTTCAAGCCACTTAAAGAAGGTGTTACTGATAGGTAATTTAAACGAACACCGCCACTGCGCATTTTTTCTTGATCATCAAATGCATGATCTCGCACAACATCCTGTATACCAGGAATCTTCAGCTCACTAGCAATCCAATCGTAATAATCTGATCGAGATTTTATGTGCGCTTCTTTATCTTGATTTTTGCCAGTCTTAACATCCATGCATGCTGGTGGCTCAATGCGGATATCAATATCTTCCGAAAAACGATGGATCAGTCCAAACCCTTTAGATAATGAAGTTCCACCCTTCAATTCAAATCCAAATCCTTGTTGCTGTAATCCCCAAAGGCAATGCATGATCCAATAATCCTTTTCAACCAATGTGGGATCAATACCCATATTGTCTGATACGGCTGCAATCAGATCTTTGAAATCTTTATGTTCATGCAAAAGCACTAAGCACTCGCTCTCTGGGAATCACGCAACCAAGATGAAACCCGTTTCTTTGTTCTTCCTGCCCCATAAGCACTAACTGTTTTTTGTAATTTAGCAGTTTCAAACTTATTTAACTGCTTCTCTGCCTTAGCCAATACATCATCTTTATTCTCGGCAAGCGAATCTAAGTTATTTAATAGATCCACCAATAAGAACTCTTTATCCACTTTTTTGGGGAAGCTCGGCTTCACCCGAAATTCAAAACTTCTATTGCCAAATTTAAAGATGCCATGACGCTTGTGGTTATAAACCACAGTCTTGTTATAGAGCTGGGTTGTTCCTAAGCCCAAGGAGTTATAGCTATTGGGTGATAGCAACAAAAAGTTCTCATCTTTTAAAAAAGCCTCTACTAGCTCATCGTCTTTTGGAGGCACCCTACCAAACGCCGATGATTTGGGTACGTAATATAGTCCTTGGGCAAGCTTTTCTAAATCACCTGTATTAACCAATTGTTTTAAATGACGGTCAACTGCATTGGAATCACCTAAAAGGTCCTCTCTTCTATAGACATGACCCTTCTTTAGAAGCGAACGAAGCCTTCCCAATGCGCTATTGCGCACTCCAGGCGAAGTACTTAAGGAGGGTTTTACTAGCTCTTTTTGCATGATTTTTTATTGAAATTTCATGCATATTAGCATAAGCGAAGGATCTTAACAAGTATTACTTTAAGTAACGCTTAAAAGATAAAAAACCCCCGCCATATAATGAATTGATGAGGGTTTGCTTTTCTAGTGGGCCCACCAGGACTTGAGCCTGGTGCTATTTCTGGTATTGACTTTAATTAGCAGCCAACCCTTATGCCATGAAATTCCCACCATTGACATCTATAGTGACACCCGTTAAATAGGTAGCGTTATCTGAAACTAGAAACTCGACCACGCCAGCGACATCTTGAGGCTTTCCAAGTCTACCCATGGGGATACTTTTAGCTAATTCGGCATTCACAGAATCGCCCACTTCTTGTGTCATCTTTGACTCTATTCGGCCAGGCGCTATGCAATTAACAGTAATGCCTAATTGAGCAATCTCGCCAGCCAATATTCTTGTATAGCCTGCTATTGCAGCCTTTGACGCAGCATAATGCGCACCAGGTATTGGCGTACGTGTTCTCGCTGCCTGACTAGTAATATTAATTACTCTTCCTTGCTTATTCTTCATCATAGGAGCAAGACAAATTTGAGTGA
>JABMMT010000140.1 GCA_013205155.1 Betaproteobacteria bacterium
ACAAACAATAGGTCACCTTTTTTGACCATTGCGCCATCAGCAAAGCCAATCTTCGTGAGGTAGCCCTTCACTCGTGCCTCTAAATTGACGGTCAGAAATGGATCAACTAGACCATCAAATATGGCAAAGCTACGGATTTCTTGAGCAAGAGGAATTGCGGTAGTCACCGGTATAACTGTTACTGCAGGGGTCTTACTACAAGACTTCATACCAACCACTAGCAGCACTGCAATGATCACTAGCAAAGAGATCAATATAGTCCTTAGTGATACTGGTTTTTGTACAAATGGGATCTTGAGGCTACCTAATTTCTGCTGGAGTGATTGCCATAGAGTAGTCAAAAATAACTTGGCTTTTAAAAAGAGGTTTTTCATGGTGCTGGACTTCCCTGAGTCGGTGCAGTAGGTTTTAATAGATCTGGAGTATCGCTTAGCAACTTGGCGGCCCTAACATTCAGGGGCGCACCACTTCTAGTCAGTACCGGTCCCCAGTCCGAACGATCATTCATCTCACCAATCATCATGTCTGGTAATTTTGGTGCACTCATTTGAGAAGACCATCCACCTCCTAAAGCCTTAAAGGCAGCTACATATCCTAATAGCTCATTAGAAGCAGTTTGAATATCAGAGTTTTGAACTTTCAGCAGCGACTGCTGTGCACTAATGACAGTGGTGTAATCGCTCTGACCCGTCTTATAGCGCTCCAAAGAAAGCTCAGCTGCACTTGATGCTGAAATCACTGCTAGCTTCAAATCTTGCAAAGAGCTCTTAGAAGTAGAAATGGTGATTAATGAATCTTCTACTTCCTTTTGTGCTGTCAGTACTTGATTTTGATAAGCCAAAATACTCTGCTGAAAAATTGAGTCCTGAACCCGGATTTGGTCTACGATAGCACCCCGATAAAATATGGGGAAAAGTAAGTCCCCCGAAATGCTTGAGGAGTTATTCCCCCAGCTAAATAAATTACCTGAACCGGTCGTTCCATAATTAGAATTAGCAAAACCAAATGTGCCGCCTAGTGATAGGCTAGGATAGAGCGCTGCCTTATTTACTCCAATCAAAGCAGATTGGGTAGCGGCGTTGTATTCGGCTTGAATAACATCAGGACGACGACGAAGTAAGTCTTTGGGGATACCTACCCCAAGTTCAGGAGGCGGCCTTAGACTGGTTTTAGCATTTCCATAATTCTTTTCATAATAATCAGGCACCTCACCTAACAGTAGACTCATCGCAGACTGGGTTTTCTTAAGCGAAGCATATAAAGCTGGAATATCTGCTTTAGTTTTCTGATACTCAGATTCCGCCTGACTTAAGTCAAGCTTAGAAGTCGCTCCATATTTAAAGCGTGCAGAAGCAATTCTTAAGCTTTCTGCTTGTAATGCCAAATTGGTCTTGGCCACATCTAACAAAGATTCATAATTACGAATATTGATATAGGTATTAGCTACGTCTGCACTAAGTGAAACATCTGCTGAATAGTATGCTGCAACTGAAGATAAATAGCTCGAATAAGCACTTTCAATGCCTCTACGAAATTTTCCCCAAAAATCTAACTCCCAACTTAATTGCAAATTGATGCTGTTAAGTAACAAATTATTATTGTTATTTGTGATCTCTTGTAGTGAACTATTTTTACTACTGAGGCTTGAAGCACTCAAGCTGACTACCGGCAAGATCTGGCTATCACTAACACCTAATTGAGACTGAAACTGATACACCCGCAGTGCACTTTGCTGTAGCGATAAATTTTGCGCCTTAACTTTTTGTAATAGTTGATTGAGGGTGACGTCCCCAAAACTTTCCCACCACTTTAAAGGATCAATACTTTGACTGGGTGTTTCATTAATCTTTGAGGTTACTTCAGTATCAGCAGAAGCTTGGAATTGCTCGCCTGTTTTGACTGAGGGCCGAGAGTAATCAGGCCCAACGGTCATACAGCCGCCTAAAAATAGGAGGAAAATTAAGCAAACATAATTTAGCTGACTTTTAGATGTCATTATTGAAGAATTCGAGAAACGATTATGAATTTTTTGAAATGATATAAATCACACAAATTAATAATAACCGAACTCTTCAAGTATTAATTTTATCCCGAGCATTCACCTATTGCCCACAGCCGTCAGCATTTAGATACCGATCCTAATCCCTCGTACTTACCCAGCCAAGCTGTCCAAAACTGGGGGTCAGCTCAATTGAGTAATAGTGACATTAATTCTGATAGGTTTCATAAACAGTCTGATCTCCCGCTCCCTTAGTAGCAATCGTTGTTGCTTGTACCTCTTTTTTGAGGGATGTTAGGGTATTGTTCGCATTGATACGGTAAGTTGTGATGCTGGTATAAATTAGCAACTCTGTTCCATATACTTTTGAAGTGTCGGTAGTGACCCACAAAAGCGTGGTGGCCGAATCCGCTTCAACTCTCCAGGTTCTGCTGCCATAAGTAGTAGGTCTTGATGAATCGCCGGTGTAGTCTTCATAGGTAGCCAAAGTACCTGTAGCGCCAGCAGTAACTGAGGCTGGAGGAGCTGCTTGATTGGACCAGACAAGGCCTAGTGGATAACCATTTTTCGTAGCGCCACTCGTTATCGGGGTGTAATTTGTAGGGTCAAAATAAATCGGATTACTCGTGCTACCGTTATAGCTGTAAAGACTTTTGCAAAACTCGTTAGAGCCAGCAACTAATGTGTCTATTTCAGATTCGTAAGAGATTAAAGCAGCTGCACCACTTAAGGTTTTCCCTGAGACCGTAGGAGTTAAAGTCTGTTTTCTTGTTCCCTGGCAGTAACCACTAACAGTACCCGATATTGTGCTTCCGCCTTTAACCCAGGTTGTATAGGCTGCATTTAAATTTAATGTCGGAGAGGTTGATGAAGAGCTATCTCCACCACCACATGCTGCCAACATTGCTGTTGATAGAAAAGCTAAGCCCAGTTTGAAGTTAGCCGTTTTCAGTAGCTGTAAAGAAGCTCTAGTCATAATCATTTTTTTGTCCTGTTATTTTTCGTTAACATGCTCACTGTTGAGGGAGCGTCATTTTTTATCATCCTTAGATGACTCGCTTTGAGCTCACATTATTTTTGTTGATAGACCTCATCAATATTCTGATCGCCGTCACCTGTTAGTAATGTGGTTGGCTGTATATTTTTACGTAAGGGTGTTAATGTGTTGTTGGCATTAAGACGGTAATAAGTGGTTTGGTTGAAAAGCAATAGATTGCCAACAGATGTGTATGCTTTATTGTTCGTAATAAACATCAGGGTAGTTGGGGTATCTGCCCTAACTTCCCAGGTCTGGATACCTGTAGCTACAGGTATCCCTTTTTCAAAGGAAATAGTGTTAAACCATTTACCCGATGATCCATCAGAAACTGAAGTTGGGAAGGGAACTTGATTTTCGTAAACAGTAGTAGGCGGATTGCTGCCGCTACTGATGGGAACTAAAGTATTGGGATCATAATAAATCGTGTACTTTACCTTACTAATATCATTGCTACTATAAAAAGTCTTGCAAAATTCATTAGAGTTCGCAGCCAAGTTATCGAGCTCATATTCATTCTGAAGTAGTGCCGGTTTACCATCGAGAGTTGTTCCTGAGAATGTAGGACTCAAAGTCCATACTCTGGTGCCTTGGCAGTAACCGCTAATCGTACCCGTTATCGAGCTACCTCCTTTAGTATGATTCTCATAGGCTGCATTTAAATTTAATGTCAGAGAGCTAGATGAAGAGCTAGATGAAGAGCTATCTCCACCACCACATGCTGCTAACAAAGCTGTTGATAGAAGAGCTAAGCCCAATTTGAAGTTAGCCATTTTAAGTAGCTGTGAAGTAGCTCGATTCAAAATCATTTATTTGTCCTATTACTTTTCGTTTGCATGGCAACTTTTATCGCATTGTTATTTTGATTATTAGGAGGCAGACTAACACCCAGAACTACCCAATAAAACTGATGTTATGTCCACATTTAGATTGGTTATGGATGGCTTGAGAGCTATATGTTTAATAGCTCTCAGGATTTTTTTTCAATACTATTTTTACTGTCCACATTTTTTGATAGCTCTACTCAAAAATCCTCAATAAATTGAGTGATCTATATCGACAAGTCTTTGAATCCGTTGGACGTGGGCCTACATTGATAGCCGTTTAGTAGCAGGCTGCGATGCGCCTGCAAATCCGCCGCTAGCTATTGATCTGAAAATAGCTAGAACTTTCAACGCCTTTGATATGAGGGAAAATGTTTACTTTAGGAGGCAAATAAAGCTGTTAAGGCAAGCGTAGTAAAAACTTTAGCTGGCTGGTATTCCATTGCGCAATACCTCATAATGCAGATGTGGGCCTGTCGATCGTCCAGTAGACCCCGATTTGCCAATCACTTGTGATTTCTTAACTGCCTGACCTACTTGTACTGATAGCTCTTGTGCATGGGCGTAACGCGTAATAAATCCATTAGGGTGTCTTACTTCCACCATATTTCCATAGTCACCGCCCCACCCGGCTTTAATCACAATGCCATTAGCAGTTGCCAAGATGGGTGTTCCTATCGGCGCTGGAAAATCTGTGCCGTCATGCCAAGCAAGTTGATTCGTAAAAGGGTCAATGCGATACCCTAATCCACTTGAGGCTGCCACTTCAAATGGGAGGGGCAATCCAGAAGGCGAGTTTTTAAGAGCAACTTGAGTTTGCGCGAAGGCTTTGCGCAACTCTGAGACCTGTGCACTTAAACCAATCGATTGCTCTAAGGTACGATCTAATCTCACCCCATAAGAATCTTGGTCAGCGTCTAATTGCCGAGTTAA
>JABMMT010000141.1 GCA_013205155.1 Betaproteobacteria bacterium
GCCAAGGGTCGCAGGTTCGATTCCTGCCGGGCGCACCAAAACAGTAGGGGATTTTGACTTACGTCATGCGAAAAATTACGAAAACCGCTATTATTTGCATCTAATTTATTGAATCTTATCGTGTCTACACATTTAAATTCTGCGCTCTCAGAGCCATCCTTAACTAATCCTTTGCGCCCAGAGGAGCCTTTACCGCACCGTAAAATTATTCGGAGCTGGTTAATTCCTATGGCGCAAGGAGAAACTGGGCGCGCAATCATGTTGCTGATGTTTGATGCTGCCTTATGGCTCGGCTGTATTGCTGGCACTATTTTTGTTGAGAACATTTTGCTCAAAATTCTTTTTGGGCTTGTAGCAGGATTTGTTACTGGTCGAATTTTTATTCTGGGCCATGATGCTTGCCATCAAAGCTTTACACCCAACCGCGAGCTGAACAAAGTTTTGGGTCGTATTGCATTCTTGCCATCACTTACCCCCTATAGCCTCTGGGATGTTGGTCACAATGTGGTCCATCATGGGCAGACCAATTTAAAAGGCTTCGACTTCGTTTGGGCGCCCTTATCTAAAACAGAATTCGATGCGCTACCTGCATGGCGCAAGGCTCTAGAGCGCCTTTACCGTAGCGGCTGGGGTCCTGTTTTCTACTATCTAATAGAGATCTGGTGGATGCGCGAGTATTTTCCTAATGCCAAGAACAAACCTGGTAATCGCCCAGTTTTCTTAAAAGATAACTTATTGGTTACTGGATTTGCTATTATTTGGATTGGCTGCTTGATTGCTGGCGCAATCGCCACTGGTCAGTCTATTTGGCTAGGCTTGATTACTGGCTTTGTAATTCCCTTCCTTTTTTGGAATGGCATGATTGGCTTTGTAGTCTATGTTCACCATACCCACCCTTCAGTTTCTTGGTATGACAAAAAGTCAGAATGGCTCAGGGCTCAGCCTTTTGTGTCCACCACAGTCCATCTCACTTTTAATTGGATCTGGGGCTCATTAATGCACCATATCATGGAGCATACTGCCCATCACGTGGATATGAGCGTGCCCCTATATCGCCTCCAAGAAGCCCAGACAACCCTGGAAACGATCCTTCCTGAGCGTATTTTTGTGCAAAAGTTCTCATGGGACTGGTATTTCGATACTGCCCGGAAATGCAAGCTTTATGACTTTGAGAACAAGGCTTGGCTTGATTTTGACGGCAATAAGACGGCCGAATCGGTCCGAGTCGTGCTTAGCCCAGCCCCAGTGGGACAAAACGGGTAAAATAGATCTTCTGTATAAGATTTGCCTTACCCGGATTACCCATGACTACTTCGACACCTGCTGCTACCCAAGATACCTCCCAGAGCCTCAAATTTTGCTCTTCTTGCAGTCGTGAAAAGCGACTAGAAGGCGGAACATGGATTCCTACAAGCAATCGCAAGCAACGTTGGATTTGCGCAAGCTGTTTATATAACCGTACGCATCGTACTGGCTCTGCAAAACCCTAACGGATAGTTTCACTGCTTTAAATTCTTTGGCGAATTTATTTAGGTGCCATCTCCAATATAAGAGTTTGTTTTGCGTTCTGCGCCGAATTAGACATGGGGCCGTGTGCAGTAACAAATTGCACATCATCACTAAGCGGCCATGGCTTTTTCTTAATGGCATCAATCAACTTGCGGCTGAGCATAAAATATTCCCAAAGGATAAACAATGAACACCCAAGATACTTTTAAATTTGCAGAAACTCACGAATGGGCCGATCTTGAGGCTGATGGCTTGGTATGGGTTGGCATTAGTAATCACGCTCAAGAAGCTCTGGGAGATGTGATGTTTTTTCAAGTGCCCAAGGTTGGACAGCAAGTTAAGCAGGGTGAAGCAATAGCGGTCCTCGAGTCCGTGAAGGCAGCAAGCGATATTCATGCCCCAGTGAGCGGCGAGATTATTGCCCTCAACGAAGAGCTAGAAAACGCCCCAGAATTGGTTAATGAAAAACCATATGAAGTTTGGCTTTTTAAAATAAAGCCCCATTCTGAAGAAGCGCTCTTAGCAGATCTAAAACAATTAATGGGCATCGATCAATACAGCGCTAGCGCGGGTGTCTAAGGATCAATTTATTAAATCGAAATGGGGTCACGCTCAATCAACCAGCGAATATTTTCACCCTTACTGATTCGACCCTGAGAGTGGCTGCGTAAATCTTGGTCGATTCCCTCTAATATTTCTTGAAGTTGTCTTCGATCGCCTGACTCAATAACAAGTTGAGCGCGCTCTGTACCTGCTACCCGCATGACCGCTTTGGGTACCGGATCATAGACCTTGAGGCCCTTACCTACAAGGCCCTTGCTCGTTAAGCGGCCCTTCAATGCGCTTAAGTACTGAATTGCTTTCTCAAGATTTTTTGCTTCTGCATGTACCAAAGCTTGATATGAAAAAGGCGGTAATTTCGCCTCATCTCTTTCATTGGCGGTATGCGACAGAAAACCATCCACATCATGACGTAGCAAATATTGAAACACTGCAGCCTCTGGGTATTGGGTTTCAATATAAATATCGCCACCAGCCTGCCCCTCAGTACCTGCACGCCCTGCGCGACCGGCGACCTGAACTAATTGTGCAAATAATCTTTCAGGCGCCCGAAAGTCTTGTGAGAATAATCTGCTATCTGCATCCAATACGGCGACTAAACCAATATTTTGATAGTCATGGCCTTTGGCAATCATTTGCGTTCCCACGACTAAATCTACATTACCAGCATGAATTTCCTGAAATAGCTCTTCTGCACCTTTGCTCTTTTTGCTGGAATCGGTATCTATCCTTAACACTCGTGCTTTTGGCCACAATACTTCAATGGAATCTTCAATTTTTTGAGTACCTTGACCCAAGGCCTTTAGGTCGGCATTGCCACAGTCAGGACAATGCTCTGGGATAGGCTTAACCAGGCCACAGTGATGGCAGCTTAGTGCCGACTTCCTACTCAGCGCGCCCGCCTTATGCATCACCATATATGAACTGCACTGCTGACACTTTGACATCCAAGCACATGCATTACAGCTTAATACTGGTGCATATCCTCTTCGGTTGATCAACACGAGACTTTGTTTTTTATTCTCTAAATTTTTACTAATGGCTTGAAAAAGATGTTTGCTGATTGGACTTTTGCCCTCAGGTCTTCCAACATCGCCAGGGCTAAA
>JABMMT010000142.1 GCA_013205155.1 Betaproteobacteria bacterium
TAGGCGCCCGCTTTGGTAGCGCCATCTTCTTCAGAAACGACGTCTGTGCCATATAGCGCATCATATAAAGATCCCCAGCGAGCATTAGCAGCATTTAAAGCATAGCGCGCATTGAGCACTGGAACAACCAGTTGGGGGCCGGCTTGGAGGGCTAGTTCATCATCAACATTCTGAGTAGTAGCCAAAATCTTGGCAGGTACATCATCGATATAACCAATTTCTTTCAGATACTTACGATAGGCGGGCATATCTTTAATAGGGCCTAGATTAGCTTTGTGCCATTTATCTAAATCGGCCTGTAGGCGGTCACGCTTAGCTAACAATGCTTCATTTTTTGGACTTAAGTCTTTAACGATCTCATCAAAACCCTTCCAAAAATCCGCGCTTTTGATACCGGTTCCAGGGAGAACTTTATCTTCAATAAAACGATATAGCGGAGTTGCAACTTGGAGGCTATTACAGGTGGTGCGGGCAGTCATTTTGTAAACCTTGGTTTCTAATAAGGAGGTTAATAAGAAATTGAATCAAATTATATGAATTACTCTTCAAATGGGTGTTGTAGCAAGATCGTCTCATCACGATCTGGTCCCGTAGAGACCATGGCAATCGGCTTACCTGCGACTGCTTCAATACGGCGTAGGAAAGTTTGAGCCTCAATCGGTAATTTATCCCATTCCCTAATGCCGTAAGTGCTACCCTTCCAGCCCGGTAAATCCTCATAAATAGGCTCGCAACGAGCTACGGACTCTGCACCACGCGGTAATACATCTAATTTCTGACCGTCTAGGTGATATCCAACGCATAAACGAATCGTTTCTAAGCCATCCAATACATCAAGCTTGGTAATGCACAGACCAGATAAACCATTAATCTGAATCGAGCGTTTTAGTGCGGCAGCATCTAGCCAACCAGTGCGACGTGGGCGACCTGTGACGGAGCCAAACTCCTTACCCACTTCCGCTAGGCGTATACCAATTGGATCTTTTTTAGCGGGATTGTCATGATCATAGAGTTCGCTTGGAAAAGGACCTGCACCGACACGAGTACAGTAGGCTTTAGTAATCCCCAAGATATATTGAAGTGAATCTGGACCAACACCAGATCCAGCAGCAGCGTTTCCTGCTACACAATTGCTAGAAGTCACATAGGGGTAGGTGCCATGATCAATATCGAGCAAAGTGCCTTGTGCACCTTCAAACAATAGATTTTGACCTGCTTGTTCAGCAGCATAAAGGGCGCTTGAGACATCAACTACCATTGGCTTAAGACGCTCAGCGTAAGACATCGCTTCAGCCAAAGTCTTTTCATAACTCACTGGCTCAGCACCGTAGTAATTAGTCAGCATGAAGTTGTGATAGTCGAGATTCTCCTTTAGCTGGAGAGCAAACTTCTCTGGGTAAAACAAATCTTGAACACGTAAAGCCCGGCGCGCTACTTTATCTTCATAAGCTGGACCAATACCCCTTCCCGTAGTGCCGATCTTCGCTTCACCACGTTTTTTCTCACGCGCATGATCAATGGCTACGTGATAAGGCAAAATCAAAGTAGCTGCTTCAGAGATTTTTAAGCGGGACATAACATCTAAGCCAGCAGACTCAAGTTCGCCTATTTCTTTAAAGAGCGCCTCAGGCGATAAAACGACACCGTTACCGATATAGCAAATCACCTCTTTGTGCATGATTCCAGAGGGTATCAAGCGCAAAATAGTTTTCTTACCGCCAATAATTAATGTGTGTCCAGCATTGTGGCCGCCCTGAAATCGCACTACCGCATTGGCATGGTCTGTTAACCAATCAACTACCTTACCTTTGCCTTCATCGCCCCACTGGGTACCAATGACAACGACATTACGGCCTTTAGCTTGCTGCTTTGAAGACATATTGAAATCCAAAAAGATAATTACAAAATTGGTTACATTTTTCTAGTAAATACTCGAACGCTTACTTTTTTTGAACAACTTCCCAAGCGTTACCCTGCTTTACTAATTCACGATCGCACTGATACTCAGCTGACTCGATTAATCCACCAGTCGACACCTGAATCACTACTTCACCAACATTACGCAACTGCGTAATGGAGGCATTTAAAGCTGCATCGTCAATCCAGGGTGCTGCGATCGCTAGCTTATGTACTTTGATGGGTGATAAGTTGGCAAGAGTCAAAAGGTCTAAAGAAAAGCCTGTGGCTGGGCGCGATCTACCAAAGGCTTGTCCAACATGGTCATAGCGGCCACCTCTCGCAATCGGCTGGGGTAACTTGTCAATATAAGCAGCAAACATCACACCACTATGATATTGATAGCCGCGTAAATCGGACAAATCAATACTCAACTCCAGATTTTTAGATAGACGAGCCGAAGAATCTACTAAACGGCTTAAGTCTGATAGTGCTTTATCGATGGCAACATGCTCAGGTAAAAGCTTTTTCGTATTTGCGATGACTTGCGCACATGGGCCATTGAGTTCTGTCAATGCCATAAGGGCTTCTATTGTTTTAGCTGGCAAGCATTTAGACCATTGGCCTAATCGTGGGCGATCTTTACTTTGCAAAATATCATAAAGGGATTCAATCGATTCCTTTTCTAAGTCTTGGCCATCCAAGATCCCCATCAAGATACCGGCGTGTGACAAATCTAAGTAGACCTTGCTCAGACCTGCGAGCTCAAGTGTTTTCAACAGTAATGAAATGGCTTCAAAATCGGCCTCCCAAGTTGCACATCCATAGATCTCCGCGCCGAGCTGAAGTTCTTCACGAGCAGAACTTCCCACCGGAGTACGCGCATGCGCAACTGAACCTGCATAACAAAGACGGGTTACTCCAGCACGATTTAAGAGGTGGGCATCAATACGGGCTACCTGAGGAGTAATGTCAGCACGTAAACCTAAGGTGCGACCTGACAATTGATCTACCAATTTAAAAGTTTGTAAATTGAGATCTGATCCAGTGCCCGTTAGTAATGAATCTAAAAACTCTAGGATCGGAGGGGCAACTAACTCATAACCATAAGATTGGTATAAATCCAGAGTGGCACGGCGCAATATTTCCACCTTACGAGCCTCAGCTGGCAAAACATCTGCAATATCTTCAGGAAGTAACCAACGATTCATGATCTCAAATACTGGCTATCAATTCTTTTTTTTCAAGAACTTGAAGAACTCGCTGCTCGGTTCAACCACCATCACGTCCCTCTTATCTTTAAATGAGCTTCGGTAAGCTTCAAGACTTTGATAGAACTGCGCAAACTGAGCGTCGCGCCCAAATGCTTCCGCATATAAGGCAGTTGCTTTGGCATCGCCTGAACCTTTGATCTTCTGTGCGTCACGATAAGCCTCAGCCAAGATCGTGTCACGTTGACGCTCAGCATTCGCACGAATCTTGTCTGACTCTGCAGCTCCCGTAGAACGCAATTCATTGGCTACCCGTTTGCGTTCTGCCTCCATGCGGCGATAGACGGAGTCGCTAATTTCAGCTAACAAATCTATGCGCTTGAGTCGAACATCCACAATTTCTACGCCAATCTCAGACGCATCCATTGCTACCTTTTTACGAATACCCTGCATTACTTCTTCGCGCTGATCCGAGATGATCTCTCTAACCGTACGTTTAGTAAATTCTTCGTTCAAGGCTGAGCGTACTAACTGGGTCAGACGGTCTTGCGCTAAACGCTCATCACCCTTAAAGCTCACGAAGAACTTGCGGGGATCAACGATACGCCATTTCACAAAAGAATCTACCAAGAGATTTTTCTTCTCGGAGGTAATAAAGCGCTCTGCCTCGGGAGTATCAATTGTCAAAATACGACGATCAAAGAAACGCACATTTTCAAAAGGCGCTGGGTATTTAATTTGGAGTCCGGGTTGCTCGATCACACGCACAATTTGCCCAAAAGCAAAGACCACAGCAAAGTTACGTTGATCTAAAACAAAAATACTCGATGACAAAATAAAAATGACAGCGACTAGCCCAGCAGCTCCAGCTAAGAGACGATTTGCATTCATTATCTAACCTCTCTATCGCGGCTACGTAAGCCGCCATCACGTTTATCTGCAGCATTATTAGAATTAGCAGACCCTGAATTGAAATTCGGGGAACTGGTGTTATTGGAGAATGGTGCAGCCGGATTACCAGTGGCACCACCTACAGTGACCGAGCCAGTCGGGGTGCTCGCAGGCGATTGTCCAGTTGCTACTTGAGAGCTTTCTGAGTTGACTTGCGCGATGATCTTATCTAAAGGCAAATAGAGCATGCTATTGCTCTTGGTGGTATCCACCAAAACTTTAGTAACGTTGTTATACATTTCGCGCATGCTATCGATGTACATCCGATCGCGGGTAACAGCAGGCGCTTTTGCATACTCAGCATACACTTGCTTAAAGCGAGCGGCATCACCTTCCGCAGTCGCCATAACGCGGGCCTTATAACCTTCTGCTTCTTGAATCAGTCGATCCGCTGTACCTTTGGCACGGGGGATAACGTCATTAGCATATGCCTGACCTTCACTCTTCAAGCGCTCCTGGTCTTGCCCTGCTTTTACAGCATCATCAAATGAGGCCTGTACTTGCTCTGGTGGCTGAACGTTTTGAACAGTCACGCTTGTAACGTAGATGCCTGTTTTATAGCTATCCAGAATTTTTTGTATCGTGGCAGCCAAATCAATCGCAATCTTTTCACGACCTTCGTACAAAACAGTATCCATCTTGCTACGCGCCACAATTTCACGGACAGCAGTTTCTGCGGCTTGGACTACAGTGGTATCGGGATCGCGATTGTTAAATAAATAATCTGTTGGATCTTTTAGGCGGTACTGAACTGCAAAACGCACATCAATGATGTTTTCGTCTTCAGTGAGCATGGAAGTATCTTTTTGATTGGTTGCTTTAATCAAAACTGAGCGGCCAATTTCAACAGAACGCACTCCGGAAACATTGACAATTTGCTCAGCCTGTATAGGCCAAGGCATGCGCCAATTAATACCAGAGCCTGCAGTGTAAGTGTACTTACCAAATGTCGTAACCACACCAGACTGGCCCTCTTGAATAATGAACAAGCCGCTAAGGATCCAAATTAAGAAAACACCACCCACAGCCACTAGTACAGTTGTCTTAGAACTAAATGGGTTTGTGAAATTGAAATTAGGGGTGATACCACCGCCGCCACCGCCGCCACCTTGCCCACCACGCTCTGATGGTGGTGGAATATCACCGACCCTAGGTTTATTGGCTGGCTTACTAGATCCTGGTTTTTTCTTGCCACCAAAAATCCCGGCAAGTCTGTCATTGAAATCACGCCAGAGCTCATCCAAATCCGGTGGTCCATCTGGCTTTGCAGCAGGCGGCTTTACCGGTGGAGCCACTGGCGGATTGTTGGGTTGAGTTTCAACTGGTTGATTGCCGTCTCCAGGATCTGTTTTTGGAGTCTGGTCGCCCTCCTGCCCACCTTTGGCATCTTTGGATCCACCGGTGTTGTGGCTATTGCCCCAGCCTGGATCGTTAACCGAAAAAAGATTTAAAAATTTACGCATCATTATGAAAATAGCTTTGGTTGGAAATCGGATTAAATTCAGAAGATTCTGGTCGTTCGGGTAAAGGGGCTAAAAACTCGTCCGGGGCCATTTGCGTCTTGGCACGGTTGTGTTCGACCCTAATTCTATCAGTCATTTGAGAGTATTCAGCCAAGGCTAACCTTAGTAAATCTAAGCCTAATCCCGCCTGGGCGGAGAGGAAAATCTGACTAGGAAGCCCATTAGCATCCCGCTCTAAAACAGCCCCACGGGTAAAGGTCTGAGGCATTAAGTCGATCTTATTCATCAACTCAATCCGAGGGATCTCATCGGCCCCAATTTCCTGCAAAACAGCCTCTACTTCAGCTTTTTGCTCCCTGGAAACAGGGCTACAAGCGTCTATCACATGCAAAATCAGGTCAGCATGAATGGTTTCATCCAAAGTGGCCCTAAAAGCCTCCACTAGTTGGTGAGGTAAATCCCGAATAAAGCCCACCGTGTCAGAAACAACGATGGATCCAATGCCATCCAAATGCACCTTTCTAGAGGTGGTATCTAGGGTCGCAAAAAGCTGGTCAGCAGCATAAGCGCCCGCTTTCGTGAGCGCATTAAATAGGGTTGATTTACCCGCATTGGTATACCCCACCAAAGATACTGAAAAGATATCCTTACGCTTACGCGCCCTTCTTTGGGTTCTTTGTTGACGTTGTAATTTTTCCAGCTCGTTTTCAAGACGTTTGGCTTTTGTAGCGAGCATACGACGATCCAGTTCCATCTGCGTTTCACCTGGACCACCACGCACACCAATACCACCTCGCTGACGTTCCAAGTGACTCCAAGCCCTAACCAAGCGTGACATCCGATAACGCACTTGCGCTAATTCAACCTGAGTCTTACCAATATGACTCTGAGCTCTTTGACTAAAAATATCCAAAATCAAGCCAGTACGATCCATCACATGACGACCAATATGACGCTCTAAATTACGCTGTTGGGTTGGAGACAGAGGATGATTAAAAATGGCGAGCTCTGCATCATGCTCCTCCATCAAGCGCTTGAGTTCATTCACTTTACCCGAGCCAATAAATAAAGCGGGATCAGTTTTACCTTTGCGCGCAATCACAGAGGCTGTGGGTATAGAGCCAGCGCTATCAGCCAAAAGACTGAGCTCAGCCATACTGTCGGCAAAATCTTCCCGCCCAGTGTCGACTCCAACTAAGACCGCACGCGGCGCATCTACTCCAGTGTTATACAGGGTTACCTTCTTCTAATCGAAAATCAACTGCACGAGCAGGGACAATTGTAGAAATAGCATGCTTGTAAACCATTTGTGTGACGGTATTACGCAGTAACACCACGTATTGATCAAACGATTCAATATTGCCTTGCAATTTAATACCGTTCACCAAATAGATTGAAACAGGTACATGCTCTTTACGCAATATATTGAGAAATGGATCCTGAAGTAATTGGATTTTGTTGTTATTCATACTGCTCCTTTTTGATTTTTTAGTTTGGGAGTCTTGCTTTTTTTATTAATGCTGCTAACCGTAATGATGTTGATGATCCGTTTGTGGTGCTTACTAAGCTCTATATTGGCCCAATTCATAAAAAATCAAGCCTCTGATTAAAAGCTTATCTGAAATCACCTTTTTTTGCCTTTCTTTCCTTTATCCTCATCAACGTAAGGGTTCTTCGCTGTATTCATCTGAATTCTTAATGGGGTACCTCGCAACTTGAAAACATCCCTAAATCGACCCTCCAAATAGCGTTTATAGCTATCTGTTACACCACTTAGCGAGCTGCCATGAATCACCACAATGGGAGGATTCATACCGCCCTGGTGGGCATAACGTAATTTAGGGCGCCCCATCCCGACCCGTTTAGGCTGCTGATGCTCAATCGCCTCTTGCAAGATGCGAGTCAAACGCGGGGTCGGCAGTTTTGCCATAGCAGCAGCATAGGCGGCATCAACATCTTTGAATAACTCTTTGAGACCAGTACCTTTTTTGGCTGAA
>JABMMT010000143.1 GCA_013205155.1 Betaproteobacteria bacterium
TACATTTTCCAACACTTCCACATCGTGAATTTGAGGGAGTTTCTAAATATGGAGATTTTGCAGATTCTCTAATCGAGATGGATGCAAGAGTGGGAAAAATAATAGATGCTGTTGATCAATATAATTTAACCGAAAATACTATATTTATATTTGCTAGTGACAATGGCCCAGAATATCGAAGACCCTGGAGAGGAAGCGCTGGAATGTGGACAGGAACCTACCATACCGCTATGGAGGGCGCTTTAAGAGTGCCACTGATTATTCGCTGGCCCAATAAAATACCAGCTGGGAAAGTCACAAATGAGATGATTCATGTGGTTGATTTGTTTCCAACTCTTGCTCAACTCGCCAACTTAGAGATACCCAAAGATCGAATCATTGATGGACTGGATCAAAGTCAATTTCTTGTAGGGAAGCAAGAGAAATCAAGTAGAGAGGGTTTTGTTTATTTCATCAAAACAGAATTAAGGGCTGCAAAATGGCGTGATTGGAAAATGCACTTTGTTTGGGAGGTAGAGCCAAATGCGGGAGCCAATCATCTTGAAACACCTTATTTATTTAATATAGTTCAAGACCCAAAAGAAGAGTCGGATGTGAATTCAACCCAAGGCTGGGTTAGGGGTCCAATTCGTAAAATGATAATCAATTTTCAGAGCTCGCTAAAAGAACATCCAGCTATTCCACCAGGCGCACCAGATGATTTCCAGCCAAAATAAAGTATTTCCTCTCAGCAGTTAAAAATATCAACTTGGCAGCTAAATATGGGTATTGATATATTTGCACACGCATTAGCGAGAAAGATTGCTAGCCTCTTTACTCGGATAGATTCACTAACTTTTTATCGTTTAGCAGCTTCTTTTACTAATTTCAAAATTTGACTGTCTTTTCTGATTAATTCATCTAGGATAGTGAAGTGATTTAAGCCGTCTAATCGTTGCAAAGTTCCTATTTGACCCTTGCTATTTCTATATTTAAAAAAATCTACCGTCTGCTTTTGTATCTCAGATAGCTCATCCTCACCTACCAATAGATCTAGAGGTTTATCAAAATGTGTTGTATTCAGAATTGGTGAATACCTCGTAGCCATCTCAGCATCAAGTTGCAATAGATTATTAACATAGCTATGGCGCATTGGTTCTAAATCATAAATACCGCTCACGCCTATAGTCGCATAGACATTAGATTGATCCATGACTGATGCTGCCAAGTGCGCTCCTGCAGACCAGCCCAACATGCAAAAACCTGGAAAGCTTTTGCGTTCACGGCGCACCTTACTTTCTATAGCATTTAATCCATTTCGAATATCGAGAACAATTTCATTCATTGCGGCATCAGGTGCCAGTCGATAACCCAACATTGCAACAGAAAGGCCTTGCTCAAGCATGGGTGGCACGATAAACGTAAAGTCATCCTTTGAGCGGTTCTGCCAAAAACCACCATGAATAAAGACCGCAATAGGTGAATCATTACCCGCAGAAAAATAATCGTAGGACTGCCTTGTCACTTCCCCATAAGAGATGCTCAACTCGCCTGTCAAATGCCTTCTAAGCTCAAAACTAGTATCGGTCCAGCGCTGAGTTAATTCTGAACTATTGGGCACTGCTAAAGAATTGTTATAGGCTCTATCTAGTTCTTCTCTACTCAAATTTTTCCACATAACTTAGGCTACTCTTTTTCTAAAAGCTTGCGCAATTCCGTTTTCAGAACTTTTCCATAATTATTTTTTGGCAGGCTTTTCAAGAAATAATATTTCTTGGGACGCTTAAATCGGGCAATGTTTTCTAGACAGAGTGCATCAAGCTCCTGCTCTGTAATAGATTGACTAACTACAAAAGCAACCGGAATTTCTCCCCACTCTTCATCCTTCTGCCCAATCACTGCAACCTCTATCACTGCTGGATGCGTCATCAAGACTTCCTCTAACTCACGAGGGTAAATATTAGATCCTCCCGAAATAATGAGATCTTTTGATCGATCCTTTAAGGTTAAAAATCCATCATCATCTATGTAGCCAGTATCTCCCGTGTAAAGCCATCCATCTCTCAAAGTCTTAGCGCTTGCTTCTGTTTGATTCCAATAGTATGGCATCACCACATCGCCTTTTGCAATGACTTCACCAATCGTGCCGCCTGGAACTTGCACCCCTTCATGATCCACGATTGCCACTTCCATCATCGAATGAGGGATACCAACTGAAGCTATACGTTCCTCCCATTTAGGATGGCTAGTATTTGCCAAATGTTCACGGGCCAATACTGTAATCGTCATAGGACTTTCTCCTTGACCATAAATCTGAACTAATTTGGGTCCCAATACTCTCAGAGCATGTTTAACATCCTCTATGTACATCGGTGCGCCACCGTAGACGATAGTCTTGATACCTGAAATATCACTGGGCTGATTTTCTAAATAACTCACTAAACGTTTCACCATTGTCGGTGCGGCAAAGAAAGATAGATTTCCTACTGTCTGCGATATGCTAATCAACTCCTCTGGATCAAACCCGCCCGACCTTGGAATAACATGTTTAGCCCCTCGCAACATAAAGGGGTAGTTGTAAAGACCCGCTCCATGAGACATCGGTCCTACATAAATAATCGCATCACCTATGCTAATCTCATCCACATCAGCGAAATAACTCATCGTCATGGCCAATAAATTGCGATGCGTTTGAGCAACACCCTTAGGCTTGCCAGTTGTGCCTGAGGTATAAAACAATGAAGCCACATCGTCAAGCTCGCGTCGCAATATCTGGACCGCGGGAGCTGAGCATGTCTTTTCGTAATCCGGAGAACCTAGAACAATCATTTGTTCAGCAGAATAAGGAATATCTTGAATAGTGCTACTAAGTTCATCAGATACCATTAAAACTTTAGCGCCCGAGTTTTCCAAAATGTAACTTAACTCTTTGGGATGTAACTTATGGTTGATTGGTACGGATATTGCCCCAATCCAATAGATAGCATACAAAGCCTCAAGATATTCTTTACA
>JABMMT010000144.1 GCA_013205155.1 Betaproteobacteria bacterium
ACGTACATCAGCTTGAACAGCACTTCAACAGGAACAGCCCAGCTGTGAACAGTCATTAAGTTGCTGCATTAAGCCCCCAGGGATTAAATTAACAGGATTGACAACTTTGCTGGCAGAGGGGGGAACCCGAGGGACGCCGCATTGAAGAAACGAAAAAAAGTGCAGGGGTGCCAGGGCATCCAATGGGGTGGACTGGCGGTGAGGAGCATCTCCCCACACCGACATTGGCTTCATCGTAGTGGTGGCGTCGCGGAACAAGCTTCTCAGCCGCGCTCCATTGCATTCCCGTACATCTCCACTTACAGCGCGCCACCCATGCTGGATTCCAGAGCTGCACGGCCCGCTGGCGGGCGGCATGGCCGAGGCCCATTCGGCGCTGAGTATCTTCGAACACTAAGCTTATGCCAGCAACAAGATCTGGTGTGTCGAAAGGTTGGACTAGGTAGCCGGAGCGCTGGTGCTAAATGATGTCTGGTAGTCCTACGAAGTGCGAAGCCCACCATGGGGGTGCTACAGGAATGGGCTTCGAACGCCGTTTAGCCGAGGGCTTACTGCCGGGGATGATCACCGTCGCATCAGTAGCGCTGTAGAGCGCACGCACTCTGAGCTCCTCGCGCAGCTGACCGAAATAGTTAAGTAGATTTCGAAATCAAAAGCTGGCTCTCCCTATTGATTTGGGGTTGATTTTTTCGCTTCGGAACACATTGCGTCGATCACATAATCAACATCAAAATGTGGCCTCCAACCAAGTCTGCTTAACGCCCGTAAAGGATTACCACAACTATAAGTGATTTCAGATGGTCGACGAAGTTCATTATTAAATTGCACGTGATCTTTCCAATTCAGACCAAACCATGAGAAAGTGCGTTCAACAAAGTAACAAAGAGAGCAACTCCTGCCGGTCGCAATAACAAAATCAGCGGCCTGATCTTGTTGAAGCATCAACCACATGGCTTCTACATATTCAGGAGCCCATCCCCAGTCGCGATGAATATCAATGTTTCCAAGCTCTAGCGAACCAATGCCTACATTTGCGATATGGGCAGCTGCATGAACAATTTTTTGAGTAACAAATCTCCGAGGCCTTAAAGGAGACTCATGATTAAACAAAATACCTGTGCATGCGAACAAACCATAGGCTTCACGATAATTTTGCACCAACCAATGAGCAGACGATTTAGCTACTGCATAAGGGCTACGCGGACAGAACGGCTTGTCTTCATCGGCAGAATCACCGTCAGTGTCACCAAAACATTCACTGGATCCTGCGTTATAAAACCGAATTGGTAGCCCTAAAAAACAAATTGACTCAAGAATGTTAAGAGTCCCGTGGGCGATACTCTCCATCGCTTCAACTGGCTGCTCAAAGGACAACCCAACTGATGTTTGCCCAGCGAGGTTATAGATTTCATCCGGTGCATGCTTCTGAATAACCCTAAGCACACTACGAAAGTCATTTATCGCCATACTTGAAACTATCAGATTCTCCTTAATACCCAAACGATCCAGATTGAAAAGGGAAGATCCAATCGCATCTCTGGAAGTTCCGATAACTTCATATCCTTTACCAAGCAACAACTTGGCCAAATAACTACCATCTTGTCCAGTAATACCGCAAATCAATGCTTTCATAAAAGCAGAGCCTTGTAAACTTCCAGAGTTTCCATGGCACATTTGAACCAAGAAAACAACTTTACCCTATCTCTGCCACGGTGAATCAGATTAGTTCGCAGGGCTGAGCTTGAAAGAACCTTGACCAATGCATCGACAATTGCATCATTATCTGAGGGATTGAACTGAATTGCTGCATCAGCGACCACCTCAGGTATTGAGCTGCTATTACTACAAGCTACAGGGCAATCAAAGGACATTGCTTCCAGGGGGGGAATACCAAATCCTTCGTACAACGATGGATAAACAAACACTGCTGCTTGTTTATATAAGGAAGCAAGAACCCCATCATCACCAGCTACATGGCGAACCTGTTCGAGCGGAACATCTAAACGTTGCATCATCTCAAACTCGAATGGTTTTAGAACGCCACCGCCAAAGACTACAAGGTCAAAATTATCACGCAATTCAGAACAAGAAGCGTAAGCAGAAAGTAAGCCCTCAAAATTTTTATAACCACCTCTCAAACCTACATACAGCAAAAAGGGTCGTGTTTGATCGGGCAGCTTAGCGAAATCCTTATGAGCTAAACCAAATCCAAGATGAACAACGGAGATTTTATCCTGCGGCACCCCTAGAAAACGAATCAAGTCGTTTCTGGTGTTATATGAAATACAGATGATGTGGTCTGCACGCTCTACTGCAATTCTTTTATATTCAATTATACGATCACTTGCTGAAAAGCTCTCTGGATACAGCTCATGAATCATGTCGTAAACAGTTACGACGACACGGCTACCTGGCGGAGAAACACTTTTCGGAGAATAAAAAGTTTCATGGGAAATATCCGGTTGCCATGTATTAAACGCTAAAGGCGAAAATAGCTTGTTAATTGAGCTCCGGATACGGCCAGTTCGAGGAATAGCGGGCAGGTAAAAACCGCTTATCCTAAGATCATGCCTTGAACAATGAAGGTACTTATTAACATATGCAGGGCTATTTATTAGGCAATCAACCATGCCATCATCAGAACCGGCCAAATGCTTTGCAACTTCAAAGAAATAGCGCGATATTCCACCATATTTTTGTGTTGAAAAAATTTGATAATCATAGGCTATTTTCATTTTTTTACCACAATAAAGCCATGGCATGAAAAACTAAAGCCCCAGCAAGAAAATAAGCGAGAACAATGAAAGTCACCATCACCACGGTTGATTCCATTCTGCAAATTACAAACATTACTACTCAAAACTCTTGCGTCATAAAGATAACAGACCAGCATAACCGTAGAAAAGTAAAAAATGATGGATCCAAGAGGCAATTATACTCGAGAATAATACCCTCTTCTTGAGCATTAAAGAACCAGTTCAAAGCAGAAGACACCGCAATTATCAAGCCAACATTAATTTCCAAAAACCAATAATGAACTTCACAGTCCTAATCCACACTAGAGACAACATTTCTTGTTTTGCGCACTCAGAAACACCATCTAAGTGGTTTAATCGAGGGCCGTCAGCCGAAATGTATAATTTTTATGGCAAACATCACTTATAGCCTAAAATGTTTGGAAGGTGTTTTTAAGAGTCTTTATAGATAAAATATTAAGGTAGTTTCAAGTGACAATAGATTATTTCAAACTACAAAGACATTTAAATTGTCAATAAACCAACAGGCGTTTAGCCAATTAGATACGGTTGGCAATAAAAACCTCTGCGTATGAAATAAATAAAACTAATCTGGAAACCCCAGAACAGCAATCCTAGAATAAGTAAAGCGAACTTACTCGAAAAGAATCAATCAAAATAAAAGATATTGTTTTCTCCGGGAATATTACACCAAATAATGTAGTAAGTAATATTTAGTATGCAAAAAACTAGCCAAAGGACTAAGAATGAAAGCCAAGCTCAAAAGATGCAAATCCTGCAATTTTCAACCAAAGAAAACCACTATAATTATTACCCTAAGAGTTTAACTGTATGCAAAAAAAAATTTTTGAATGTACCTATTTTACTCTACGAGCGCTTTGACAAACTAATACAGTTCTTAACTGTTTGGAAATCTTTCGGGATACAATTAAAAGAAGACTTTATAGACCCAAAACAAAACTGAATTGCGCTAAGCCGAGTCACCTAAATTAGTTAATGGCTGCAAAGACGGTTAAGTTTTTAAGAAATTTTGCAATTAATTGATTGCTCACGCATGAACTTGATCTTAATATATATAAAAAGTGGCTTTCATCTATAATCCAAAGAATAGGATATAATTGAGTTTTCGAGTTCCAAAAGATCGATTTTATCAATTTGTGTAAAAATAGCCATTCTGCCTACTAATTTTTCAAGTTTAGCAAATCGCTCAATTTCAACATAATGGCTTCTGTCAACATAGTCATCTACTAGTAGAGAAAAATTGGCTTGATTATGCATATATTTTACAACCTTAAGCGCACAGGCGACTCTGAATCGCCCGTCGATAAGGATCAAATCAGGCAAAAAAGAATTTATCTTGCCGACAGGTATAGACGAATATCTATACCATTTTCTGCATCTTAGTGTTGATATACTTGTAAAAACGGGTTGACCCCACTGCTTGGTGAGACCAATATCAGCATAATGAAAAACTTGTGAATTAGTGAGCAAAATATTGCATTTTTGCAATTTAGATTGTAATGCTATTATGAAATATTTATCTGAATCAATTGCAATAAAAACCTTGCCCAGCTTCGCAGCGAGAAATGTTGAACCTCCAACACGATACTCCAGATATTAATTGCATCAGTAGAGTTGATTGATAAAAAATTGCACACTATCGGAATCAAAATGTGGCTCTGATGGAACACACAAACCTTTTATGCGTTGATGATAAATAAATTTGTAAAAATTGAATAGTTCTGTGAATGTTTTGTTCATTTCAAATTAAGGTTGACGCCCCCGTCGGAGTGGTAAAATTCAATATACCTTATGCCCCCCTTTGAAGGGCATATAGTCGATGTACAAACAGACTACAGAGAAGCTAATTGAACAACTCTGCTACTTGAATGTGAGCCAAAATTTCTAAATTTCCAACTCAATGATTAAAGATTTCACTAAGAGTGGGTGATTAACTGTCGGCTAAGCTGCAAGCGACGGTAGCGATCTAGTAAAACATCATCTTTGAGATCTACAAGCACTCTAATCACCAGGATCATGATTTGGGGAAACCTGAAACTATCAAATCCACTGACCTGCAGCATGTTTCAGCTATTGCAAGTCGCTAAGCTGACGCTGACAAGGGAAATTCTTGATTGCTACAACTGCCAAAGGTCGTCAATTTATCGCAAGCAATACAACGGTCATCTTTGAATCGCGAAATTTCAGCTACCATTTATGGGTAAACTTGATTCTGGGAATCATTGGATAAGGATTGAGGAGTTGATGCCATTACCAAGACAAGAAAATATCGACGCTAGGCAATTCAGTACCAATATTGTGAATCTGCCAAGTCGAATGAAATTTACAGCTATGTACAACAATCAGCATTTAGGCCTTAGCGATGAGGAAGATGTTCTCCAGATTCAGGAGAACCTCTATCTTTAGTTTATCTTGGGAGTATATGCATATAGCAATAAGTTGCAATTGATCAAATAACAATAGTTCACATTCACAAGGATACTCTGTTGATGATCCTAGAGAACTAAACAACCTTGTGGTTAGCGTGGAGGGAGATGCTTATCGAGGCTGCAATGCCTGAGGGGGATGGCGATCACAATCCCAGTGTAAATAATCTATTAAATGAGGATCATCTGTAGCTCGATAACTTGATCTAGACTGCCAAATAGCTATAAGTAAAGAGCTGGGGCACGCTCAGCATTAATGCCTTATGTACACATGCTGATTTCAAGATTCACTAAAGTCATATGATTCATTGTAAAGTTTGTAGGTACCACCTTCAATGAAATTCAAAATCTTACAAGTAAGCTGAGCATCGGATTCATTTTCAATCTGATTGATAAAATATTCATATGCCTTTGGGGAATTCTGATCGCCTGGATTAATTGAGGACGAGAAATTGTCAAATGAATTGAAAAAGAAATTTTGAATATTATAGGAAAACCTATAGTGCATAAAATAAAATTCATAAATTTTTTGCTTGTCAACTCTGTGCTTTATTTTGTCCAGGTTCAGTAAATAAGTATGATACTCTTCAATGGTCTTGACATGGATGCAGAATTCATAGCTAATATGCGGATTTTTCTCACCCGCATTAATAACAGTTTGCCCTAGGAGAGGCAATTCATGACCGACAGACCCGTAAACAGTCAAAATAAACGTTACACCCTCTTCGACAAGTTGGAGATGAGATGTCCAGGATGGAATTCGTGTTATATTCTTATATTTACTCAATAGTTCGAGTAAAACCTCGTCGTTTCCTGGCAAGACATCTGGGTGAGTTTTGAGATACCAGTCATAATCGGTAATTTCACTCATTTCCCCTAAATAACTGATCCACTCATGAAAGTCAGGAAACAAATTAATGCCATAACAATGAGGATTGTCGAAAAAACAATGTGCGGCAATAAGTACTTTTATTTTTGCGGATTTACGTAATACATTTTTTGCTAAAATATTTTTGGCAAATGCAGATTTTGTCGAATAACTCATATCAATGCCAACTTTACCAGACAACCTGGCCTGCAGACGCTCTTTAGCCCATGCGATTCCGTTATCCTGTATTTCCATAGGAAGAGATTTAAATAATGCTGGATATAAGTCAAAACAAGGAAGACCCCAATCATTTGGTTTTATCAAGCAGTAAAGAGACCTAACCGTAGGCAGGTAAACTGAAATTCCTTTTCGATTGGCGATCGTTTTAATAATTCCAAAGCGATAAATTGCATGACTCAATACAACAGCCTTGACCTCATGGTGATTAAAATAATTATTCCAAAACAGATAGGTTTTAATGCATTTAACTAAAAAGTCCTTGAATTCAGATGAATGAATATCAATGGTAGGCTTTCGTTGTTCCATTAAATAAGCTTCATAAATTTCACGCCCGATCAGATCCCCATTAATCGAAATATCTAGTACATCACCTTTAGTCTTTATAGCGTGCAATATATCGGTAAGAATATCTCTCTCGTTGCTTGACGTGCGATTTGAAGTTTTAGTATTAAGGTGAGAAGTGGTATTAAATGATTTATAGATTTTCATCAACCGTCTATACCGCCAATAAAATAAATGCTTATTTCGGTTGCTCAATGAAAAGCTGATGATTTTTGAGCAAAATTTTTCAGCTATGATATTACTAAAGTAGGCAAATGCAAGCACTGTTTGATCAACTGGATAAAGCTCCACCAGCACTTCACTATTTCTTTTTTCTGACTGAAAATTGGGCCAACGTAAATTACAAAATGTAATAAATTTTTTGCTTTGTTTGTCAATCAATACATCTTTCAATACAGATTTCGAATAAAGCCAGAAATCCTCCAAATTATTCATTATATTTAGTTTCGAAGTATGGGCGAAGCTCAGCATTGAAACTGATTTTAAAATCTCCTCTTTGCGGTGAATTAGCACCAACAAAATCCACTTCTTCCAGGCCAAGGCTAAATGCATCCTCAATCATCTTCATTAAGGTAAAGGTCCCTGATCCAATCTTTCGATATGCTGGGTCAGTACCAGCGTACAAGTAAAAGGCTGTGCGATCGTCATACAAAAATAAAACAGCAGAACATGGCACTTCATCCAAATATGCTACTCCTAATTTTCCAAAGCCATCTGCGATTGATCGTCTGCAAATAGATTGCAGCAACATTGAATCTCTATTCGGGCGATCAATGTTCTGACTTTGATAAACTTGAGCAAGAAATTTATCTAATAATAAAACATCATTGCTAAATCTAAAGTTAAGCACTTTAGAAGCTTTTTTGAAATCTTGCTTCCTACACTCTCGAACAGAAGTCATATACAGCTCAAAACTTTTAAATTCACTTAAATTAAGAATGCCTGTGTATCTCAGGTCAATTTTAAAATGATTCTTCTCTGGCTCATTATAGTTATACCACTGAAATGAACGCAGATCTCGCACTCTCCATGAGTGGCAGAAAGAAATATTACGAAAGTGCCCTATCAGCTGCTCTATAAAATATTCTACCACTTTGAACTCATGGGTAATTTGAGAATTGAGACCCATTCGAGTGTTATCCGCTAAAAGCAATCCCTGATAAGGGAAAAATCCAAGCATAGGGTTTCCAGACTCATTATAAAAAATAACTACACCTGCAACTATTACTCCTTTACTATGGCAAGTGATCAAATTATATTTAACAATTAACGAGTCAAGAAAGTTGGTATAAATAAAGGCACTCCGTTGAGGCGATTTAATAGCAAATGAATCCCATGCTACCTTCTCTTCATTGAAATTAACTATCATATTGGGCATTGCTTAACTCCTCTCAATAATTGGATCATATCTTGTTTGTTTATATATAGCTATGGTATAATTAAACGGAAGCGAACCATGAGACAATACGACTCTTTTGGAAAGATTTTCAAGGCAAAATCTTAAGATTTGAGAAGGATCGATATAGTACATTCCCTGATCTCTGTAGTTTACATGTGTTGAGATAGCATTAAATACAAGAACATGTCTGGCGTGACGAAACATATTTGCTATAAAATTATGAATAAATTCAAGGCTTTGACCAAAGTCAATGTTAAAGACACCACTTGAAAGTACATAATCAAAATCTTCATAATCTTCTATTTGATTTACATCACGATTAAAGACATTGATGCCTGGGAATCTATAGAGTGCTTGTTCCAGAAGGCCTAAATTGATATCATATCCTGTATAATCTCCTCTGAAGCCATGATGATTTAGATATTTAAAAAGCTCACCATTGCCACATCCTACGTCTAATACGCTTTTATTTTGATCAGACAGATCAAGATATTTGACAAGTTCTGCGAAGCGAAAGTATTGAGTCTGAGGATTATCCCATCTTACAGCACCACTACATATACCATGTTTACTCGCAGCCAGATCATACGCTTGATTGCTTGCAATATTGAATTCCTGTGGTTTCATCATAGCGATGAAATTTGACTCCAAACTTTTTTAAAAGCTTTAACAATCAGATGCGCTTCCTCATCATTAAGCTCATGCAGACACATCTCAAATGCCATAAATGACGAGTCGTGCAAATCTTCCGCAACAGGGCAAATCCCTTTGGCATAGCTCACTTCTCGTCTACAGATATCAGAAGACCAAGGGAACCCGTTTGAACCGTAGGCTATCTTTTTCTGAAACATAGGAAGAACATGCAGATTTGAATAACCCTTTGCTAGACCCACTACACCCTCTGATTCCAAAGCAGAACATATTTTATGGCGTGAAACACCAAGGTTAGCTATATCTAGTATCATAGGGTAGATATAATATGCATGTGAGCAGCCTGGCTTAACCATTGGTAATCGCAATCCTGGCAATTCCCTGAAGCCATTAGTTAGCTGTTGAGCTGCTTGTTGTCGACCGCCAATAAAACCATCAAGTTTACGTAACTGTTCAATGCCAATTGCAGATTCAATTTCTCCTAAACGAAAATTATACCCAATCATATTTGCCAAGTTGTCAACACCTTTAGCAGCCACAACGGCTTCAGCGTGATTGCGAATCAGTAGCAGCCGCTCATAAATGTATGAATCATTCGTTACTAGAATGCCGCCCTCACCAGTATGAATATGTTTATGATAATTTAAACTATATCCACCTACATCAGCAAAGGTGCCCGTCATACGACCATTACAAAATACCCCCGGGGATTGGGCAGAGTCAGTAATAACCTTAAGCTTATGCCGCTTAGCTATCTCCATCAACGTTTCAATATCACAAGAGTGGCCAAAAATGTCCACCGCCATAATCGCCCTGGTAAAAGGAGTTATGTTATCTTCAACAGATTTAGGATCAAGATTAAATGTTTCTGGCTCAATATCAGCAAATACTGGAATTGCATTCCAATGTAAAATGGCAGTTGCACTTGCACACATAGTCCATGGTGGAACAATTACCTCATCTCCAGGCTCAATACCTATAGCTCCCACCGCGGCAATGAGCCCTGATGTCCATGAGTTAACCGTTACGGCATGCTTCACTCCAAAATAAGCTTCACAAGCACGTTCAAATTCCTGTACTTTTGGTCCACCATAGAAATCAGGATCCCAGCAGCCAAGAAACTGAGAAAGAACTCCAGATTCAACTACGGACATGGCTGCTTTAACTTCTTCTATACCAATAGAATTGTATCGTTTTAAAGGCTTGACAATGGTTTTAGGTCCGCCATGAATTGCTAATTTTTCTGTAGACATGATAATCTCTGATTGAATATTTGGTGAATAGATCTAATTGTTGCTAATGATTCTCTGCCTGTACTTAGAGTAGTTGGCTTATCCTCCAGTGCATTTGCAAGCTGTTCTGCTACATGCCACTGATACCGTACCATTCCGTTAGTAATAATTTCTGGATTTGTCTGCAGTTGAACATAGCCAACAAAATTAGGGTCAGCATGAGTTGATTGCCAAGCAACTACCTCTCCACCCTGCTCATACCTCAATCTTCCTGACGGGCTCAATAATTCAATTGTATAGTGTGAAAACGATTCTTCCCAGCTGGCAATAAAGAAAGCCTTGCCCCTTTCAAACTCTACTTGCACATCTGGCTCAGGGTCTTGATTGTTCCAAAGCCGACCAGGATCTATAATTTTGGCCTTAATAAAAGATCCCAACCAAAACTCAAGTATGTTAAAAAAATGTGAGCCATTGTGCAGGAAACCTTTTGAGTACCATACCACTACCTTAATAGGCCCTGTAATTTGACCAGATTCAATTCGAGCTTTAATTTCTATGCAGCCAGGATCTGCCCTACGCATATAATTAACAAAAAGTTTCACGCCAGCGCTTTCGCAAATCTCTATCATTTCATGTGCATCAGCCAAATCGAAGGCCAATGGTTTTTCGCAAAGAATAGCCTTAGGGCTTGAATATGCAAGTACCTCCTTTATAGCCATACAATGGTTTGCCGTTGGTGATGCTACAACTACCACGCTTACAGTATTTTGCTCTAACGCATCTGCAATACTAAAATAGGCTGGCCGGCGATAATGCTCTTCGAAGAGAATGCGTTGCATTTTCGATGGGTCAACTCCCCCTACAAGATTAAATGCTGGATGTATCGCCAAGGCTTTGGCATGCGTATACACGACTTTTGCTGAAGGATTGGCAAGGTCATAGCCCATGCCAATTTGACCTAGGCCAATTATAATACAGTTCTTAGGCATCTAACGACTCTTGATATTTAGAAACTAACGCCTGCAAATGTTCGATCCCAGCCTGTGGAAGATTGTAACCCTGGCCACCTGGTGGGATTGAGCTGATCACACGCTTTTTTGCCAACAACGCCACAACTAACGCCATCGAATTGCATCCAACTACTATATCTGCTTCTACAATTTGCTGGACAAGTGATTTATCGCTGGTTGTTTCAGCAACTACAGCATATGCCTCTTTAGCCCAATCGTATTTACTCTTGCTTTCTGATGGATGAGGCCGTATTTTTATGTCGCTAATCGCACGGACTAGGGCATCGGTATTTTCCAGGAAAAAGTGCAATGCATCTTCTTCCGTATAGCCCCAATGCCGCTCGTTGCCGAAAGATAGCATGGCATGTTCGCGAATAGGTTCACATACATACAAAATAGAGAATCGACTTGCTAAATTTGCCGGACTGTGAAGTTTATTTAAATCTTCTGTTAAATCCTTGAAATAAGGATTTGGTATCAAAACTATTTTGATTGTGGGAAATACTTGCTGCGCAAGTATTTCTGCATCTACATCACCTACCCAAATCTCATCTGGTTCAATAGTCTTGCCATCTAGCTGAAATCTTTCGGAATAGTTAACCCAATGATCTATAAATGCAATTACTTTTTTGCCAGCAGCTTTGGCTTGGACGATAGCTTGCTTCTCTAAGTTTGATTGCCAGCTAGTTCCGCACAATACCAAGGAACATTGGTCAATCGCATCAGCCAAAGAAGTGGTTTGGCAATCCCCCAGCTTACGCATAAATACATTGACTGCAGGCCCATCTAATACTAAACAGTGTGGCTGTGGATTTTGTCGCAAATAGCTACTCAGAATTTCTGCACCACCTGCATCATGGCTAACAACTGCGAGCATACTGTGAGTGATACTCAAGTGTCACCCTTCCGCACTACTTCTCTATTAATGGCGACCCACTCTGGCCTTTCGCGAAGCAAGGCAATGACATCTCGACACCCAAATAGAGGATTAGTCGGTTGAAAATACTCAATAATTTTTTTGAGTATTTCATAATCTCTTGGTTCATCTAGCGTCAGGCCAAGGCCTGGCCAATGCGTTTCAGGTGGGGAAACTAAATTCAGCTTAGAAAAAAGTTCGGGATGATTGCGAATGTGCAATGTGACGTGCTCGTGATCCAACTGATCTTCAGTCATTGCTGCAGAATGCTTAAGAGTGGCCAGCTTGAAAACTTGCGTATCCATGCCATCCGGGTAACTGCGAATATGACTATTGCTCACATAATCGATTTGATTTGAGATGAAGATACGAATTACCTGCTCAACCAGCTGAGGATCTATAATTGGACAGTCTCCAGTGATTTCAACAACAATATCTGCTTCAGCAGATTCTGCTGCACAGATGACCCTCTGCATTACATCACTTTCGCTTCCCCGGTAACAACCGATATTCATTCTTTTGGCAAATTCTTCCAGCTGGTCGTCGGTTTCATTTATTGTTGTGGCAAGTACAATTTTACTAAGTGATTGAACGGTTTTAAGCCTATTAACCAAATGTTCAAGCATAGGCTTCCCAGCTGCTTGCATTAAAACCTTGTTCGGCAAACGACTTGATGTCATCCGGGCCTCAATAGTTGCAACTATTCTCATCACAATTCAACCATTGAACTGCTAAAAAATCCAAATTCTAGGGATGTGGCAAAATAGATCACGCAACATCCTATTCTCAAGAATAATATTAAGGCACCTAGAATGCAGTCTCATAATAAGACGAATTGCACACAAACTCATGCTGGTCAATACATCACGTGCTTTCATTTGTTTTGCCACATAAATCGGCCGCCTAAACACCAAGTTCTTCTGCTCAGCCTCCGTTGGGCGATTCCGCACCACTCCCAATTCCTGCCAATCCAGCTTAGTTTCCAGCACCAGGCCTGAGAGTTCCGATGGCTCCAGCGAAAAGGCACTCTCGACCCCACCATTATCTCGAGACAGTTGAAGTGCTTCTTCACTACGGAAGCGCCGAGGGCGATGGTGCCGCCACAGCCGAGTACTTCGTCGTCGGAGTGGGCGGCAATAACAAATACAGAATTAGTCATGAATTGCGCTTAATTAAGGCGCTTAAACCCGCCATGACATACAGGGCCTTCCATTAATTCATCAACTGGTCGGCCAGCCTCACATTCAGCAATCAAGGAAAACACATCATCAATTTGTTCCAAGTAAGGGTTAATCATGTCGGGGGTATGGGCCAGGCTCACATAACAGCTAGTTGAAGCAAGGTAGCCACGTTTCAACATTTCCTGAGTTATAAGAGTTTTGTATTCGAGCGCTTTGGGGCTCTGGAAGGCAAAGCCAGTAAGTGCTGGCAAACCGTTATTGCTGATGACAAGACCATGGCAATCGGCTAGATCCTGCCAGCTCTTGCGCAGTTGAAGGCCGGTAGCTGTAATCACTTCCCAACTGTGCTCACGCTCCATAACCTCAAGGGTTTTGAGAGCAGCGGTGGGGCCGATGCGTTCTGTCCAAAAGGTACTACTGATGAAAGTGCTCTGGGCTGCCTCCATCACAGCGCGCCGGCCAATGATTGCCGTAATGGCATAGCCGTTACCAAGGGCCTTGCCAAACATCGCCATGTCAGGCTCCACTCCGTATTTCAGGTGCAAACCACCGAAGGTCTCTCGGAAACCTGAGGTGCACTCATCAAAAATCAACACAATTCCGAGGCGGCTGCATAGCTCACGCACGCCCTCCAGAAATCCCTGTTCTGGGGGTTCCGAGCGCTGCACCTCCATCTTCACGGCGGCAAGCTGATGGCTGGCGGCAATGCTCTCCAGCTGATCCAATCTGTTGAAACTGAAGGGCCGAACCGTGCCCGCCAGGGCCCGCGGCACGCCATTGGGCTCGAGGCCTGGCAGGAGATGCTCCTCTAGCCCTGAATCGTTATGCAGGTTTGTGGCGAGATACCAGTCGTGCCATCCGTGGTAACCGCAGATCGCCACCGTGTCACGCCCCGTAGCAGCACGGGCAATGCGGATGGCGATGGCATTGGCCTCACCACCACTACGGGCGAAGCGGGCCATCTCAGCCCAAGGATGCATGGCCACCAGCCGCTCCGCCAGCCACACCTCCTCTGGGCAGTTGAGAGTGCTCATGTTGCCTGCGTCCACCGTGGCCGCCACGGCCGCGTCCACCTCGGGATGGCCGTAGCCGAGCAGGTTGGTGCCGATCCCCATGATGCTCATGTCGATCAGCTCGCGGCCGTCGAGATCCCAGACCCGGCAACCCTTGGCCCTTGAGAAATAGGCCGGCCATTGCTCCGGCAGGAACATCTCCGCTTGTTTTGAGAGCAGCATGTTGCCGCCAGGGATCACCCGTTTGGCCCGGCGCCATAGCTTCTGGCCTTCGCCCATCCGTACCACTGGCGCAGCTTGTGCCTTGTCTTCTTCTAGTGACTTGAGATATCCCTCATTGCGCACTGTGGACAGGTTGCACGCCGCTATCTCCGGATGCTGGTCGAGATAGGTCACCACTGCATCGACTCCGAAATCAGGATCCTGTGGCTCAAGAGCTGTCACAATGGCACGCACAACCTCCAAATCAACAGGATCATCAACTGTGACGCGATAGTACGAACGAATGGGCTGATGCTGAAAATGGCCCCAGCGCAATCCCGCACTTTCACTACGAAACCAGGGGGTGACATGTTCTCGCTCCGAGGGAAGCTTTGCTTCGCGGGCTGCGCGCTCCAAAAGGTCGGCTCTGAAAACCTCGGCATCGAATCCATCTGGCACACTTAGTTTGTCTTCAAGGGCACAGTTTGATAGATAGTCCCAGTTTCCTTCATGAAATGCATACACAAGCTCGTCGATAAGATTGGGGTCTGTGAGAGGACAATCTCCAGTTAAACGGACGATTGCGCCGGCATGTTCATCGGCAGCGCAAGCACGAAAGCGCTCTAGAACATCGCTCAGGCTTCCACGAAAAACTGGAAACCCAGCAGCTCTTACGGTGCAATCAAGGATGTCGTCGTCTGCATTCGTGGAGGTCGCAAGGATAATCTCATCAATCCTCATACAGCGCTTAATGCGCTCAAGCTGATAGATGATCATAGGTTTATCGGTAAGTGGGACCAGCACCTTTCCAGGAAAGCGTGACGAAGAAGTACGAGCTTGCACAATGGCAACAATTCTCATTATCAGAAACTTGTTTAAATCGATTGCCGCAAAAAGAGCTTGCAGAAGAGAATACGCCGATGCAGAAATTTGCCTATTCTCCTAAAAAGTCGCTTCTCTCGAGAAGAGGAAGACATTCATAGTCTTTACAAAAGAGAACCATTTTCCTGCAATCCCAATCAACAGAATTGCCAGCGAAAGGCTTCATGTCTTCTTCTGTGATACAGACAACATCATCTGACCCCATCCTCCACCGCGAAGAAGCAATTGTTTTGATTATACCAGTAAACAGGATTACCGCCTCAAAGTCATGTTTAAATGTAAATAGTCTTTATTATGTAAATACGGTGCCCTGTAAGCGCAATAGGGGACAAAATCCATAATCAACAAATAAGAGCTTGCAACTCTAACAATATCTCCCAATGATTGCAGATACTCTTCTCTGCCAATCCAGTGAAGCACAGACCAAGCAGTTACAAGATCAAAGCTATTGCTAGGGAAGGGAAGTTAATGAGCCAATCCCTGAGCAAAGTTTGCAGATAAGCTATCCCTATATTTACTTTTTAAAAGTTTAATACCTTCTGAGGAAGGCTCGAGGCCCACTCCATAACTACCGCTAAAATACTCAACCATTGCCTTAAGCCATTGGCCGCCACCACATCCTACATCAAGAATCTTGGCGGGAGATACATTCTCTGGCAAAGTAGCAACAAAATGCTCAAATGCTTTAGATACTTCCGAGGGTCCAATAGTCGATTTGATATATCCTCAGTGACTCGTCATCCCATGCATGTGTTTGGCTTAAGGGAGCAAAAGCAAAGTATTTCATAATTTTCATTAGAGAATAAACAATGCTAACAGTAATTTTGGAATTGATAAGTAGCTGCGACGAAATTTCAATGCTCTTTGTGAGAAAATGGGATTCAGCGGCTTTCTTGGCAAGCACAATGTGGAACGCGATTGGAATAGCGCTGAAGTTCTATGATGTTAATTTACAAATAAGACTTACAGACCCCGTAGTTATAGCCAGGTGAATTGCCAAGCAGTCTTTTGCGGCAACTAATCACGTGGAAACAAATACATTTTATTCAAGACATGAGTGCTAGACGGGATAAGTTCATGACAGAATACATCAGATATACTGAATCCCTTTATTGCAAAGTAATTGCAATAATCAAAGGAAGAATCCATTTGCGGCGTGTAGAATCTCAACGATTCCAAGCCAAATGGTGTTATTCTATACATCTTGAAGCCTAATTCGTCAAGCATATGAAAAGCATCTTTGAGCTTGCCCACTCCCTCCCAGGCGCTGGAATATTCAAACATGAGAAATATAGTAGATATTTTTTTAAGCAAAGAGGAAGCACCTAAAAGAATCGGAAACTCTGCGCCTTCGGCGTCAATTTTTATCATGCAAGCCTTGACTAAGTTATACTCAATTAAATTGATATAATTATCAAGAATATCAATCTCGACATTGATTCGCTTTACGTTTTTCGTGAAGTGGGGCATCATATCAATGATGTCTAGCAAGCTCGAGGTTGTGCTATCCTCGTATACATTAAAATTACCCACTCCTTTACTGTTACTTAGCGCGCATTGAACGAGTTGCCCTCTAGTAATTTTTGCCAACAAATCTTTACGTAGATAGGGATTGGGCTCGAAGGCAACTATGTAATGCCCGAGCGATTTAGCCAATAACCTATCAATAAAAATACCAAAATTAGATCCTATATCAACAAATAGATCAAAGTGAGGGGCAAAGGCATCAAGCGCAAAAAACTCTCCATTCTTATTACAGTCCCCCTCGTTATACCCATTAACAGCCATCCACTCAACATGTTCAGCACGCAAATTTTTGAAGACCTGAAAATCCATTTTTTCACTCATTACAAAGTTTTTAAATCAGTAGCTTGAGCACTTTGAGCAGGGAGCGCTCTTGATTAGGCACTAAGATCTTATCACGATACTTTCAGACTTTCCATCACCACAACATTAAATGGGAACACACGTGAAGCTGATGTACTGACTAGATAAAGGTCAACTTATGGTTTTGGGGCTGAGGAATTTAGAAAGAATGCAATAATAGGAATTATTAAGTGAGAAGAGATGCTCGAATTACTTCTTCCGAAGAGCGGACAAAGCGCATCCTTCAGCATGAGGGCGCAGTGAACTACTTTGAGATGTAAGCTCGGCAGGACAAGTCGCTTGCCACCAAAGTCTTTCGGGTGTACTTATAAAGAACTTCTCATCTATTAAATCAAATTCTGGATGATTGGTAATTTCAGACCAGCTGTTTTCTTCATGTTCCCATTGAGCGCAATATTAGCCAAGGCTATCCTTCAACAAGACGGCCCCTCCTCTGCCCATTGGCACAGTGATTAATAATATACCGGCGGGCTTTAGCGCTCGGTGGGGGTGATTCATTAACTTTCTGTTTGTAGCCGGATCGCGCTTTGTTATGACATCGTCTGGCATAAGTGCTCTTTCAAATGCGGAATTTTTGTTATCAAAGGACGCAAATGGGTCGAATCCAATATGCGCGATAGTCGAAATACAAGTTGCTAAGGCAAACTGATCACTTGCTATTGAAAGAGTCCTAAGATCTCCTAACGTTACTGGAACTTTCAAGATCTGATCTAGCCATTCTGCAGGATACCCTTTGAGACATTTTTCGGTTCAATGATATCAATAGCCTCTAAGCGTACATCGTACTTTTCAATTATTTAAAGTAAGAGGCCGAGGTAATCATGGCTAAACATAGTGAAGCCAACATCTAGTAGCGTCTCACCACCTTTAATAAAGGAGGCAAATGTAGTTTAAATCCTGCGCTCCGACAAGTCTTTACCAAAGATCCCATTGAATGGCTCAGAAACTCTCTTCTCCAAGTCTCCCGTCGCTAGAGACAAGATCTGTTGGGTTTCGTCGCTGATCATTTAATCACTCCTTTGTTTGTTTACGTTGAAATGATTGAGAAAAGCCTTAATAATAAGGCGACCCAAAAGATAGTCAACAGACAAAAAGACTGCATCAGGTTAATAATACATGCTTCTCGAGATGAGTATTGATAAAAGAATAGTATTGATCTTATGGAGAATTAGTGCCTTTGCAATATAGTCTTCATGGCCCAATAGCCCCTTGTGAAACCTTGCAAGATAAGATAGGGGAAGGCAAGCAACTTAAGCTTGAACAAAGCCTTTAATGAATAGACGAAGGGATATCGAAATAATAAATGATATAGCATTGAGGGGGTGCGATTACGATGCTTGATGCAGAATTCTCCATCCCCGATACCATACCATTTGAATTTTCTCATATAGCTTGCGAAAGAAGGATTATGCAACTGCGCAATTCTTGTTCTACCAATACCGTATTTAATGTCAGGAAGCTGACTTAACCTGTACGCAAAATCCGTATCATCGATAGTCTTTGTTATAGTATCATCAAATTCAATCAATTCAAAAAGTTTCTTTCTATAGATAGCCGGCGCAACACCTATCATATCACGAGGGCCTGGATGATTATGATTCAACTCCCACATTTGTTCTTCAGCTATATTAAGCCAATTGCTATTTCTGAATGAGACAAGTTGGGATTGGACAATGTCAAACTTATATATCTCTAAGTCTGCTAGAAGGCTATTTAGGTCGTTTTCTTTAAGCCTATGATCGGCATCAATCATAGCTATATAATCATTTCTTGCTGCACTAATTCCAATTTGCCTGTCGCGGGTAAGATTGGAGTTACTAGTTACAATTACTTTGTCTGTAAATTTTCTAGATAATTCAACTGAATTATCAATAGAGCCACCATCAATGACAATGACTTCATCGGGATTATTGCTGAGAATTGATCTCAAACAATCCTCAATTCGATGCTCTTCATTTTTAATACATACGACAACAGAAATAGCCATTTATGCCAACTCTCCACTCAACTCATTCTCAACCATAAGATCAGCTAACTGGCCCAGAGATATTGAATGTTTCCAGTTGAGTTCACATTTAGCCAATGACCAATCTCCTAAGAGATTTGCTTGACTCGCCCTGGTTATAAGGTTATCATTTAATTTAACATGCTTTTGCCAATTGTTTATATTTAGCTTAGCTGCTACAATTTCAATAAAGTCGCATACAGTATGGTGACTGCCTGACGCAAGAACATAATCCTTTGGCTTATCTATCTGGGACATTAGAAACATTCCGTACGCGTAATCCTTTGCCCATCCCCAATCTTTCTTTGCATTAAGGTTTCCCAATACCAATGCCTGGTTGCCTCCGTTGGTAATTGCAACCAAAGCTTTGACGATTTTCTTTGTTACGAAATTGTTCGATCTTCGTGAGCTTTCATGATTGAATAAAATTGCAGTTGAGGCATGCAGGCCTTTTCTCCTATAAAACTCAACAAGCATATTTTCGCTTATCTTTGCAATACCATACAAACTACAAGATTTGAAGGGAGTTATCTCGCTCTGGATAATTGCATCACAATCATCAAACATTAAGCAAGATCCTGCAGTGACAAATTTTGGCGCTCTCAAATATTCATGGCAAATATATAGCAGATTAGAGGTTGACTTTACATTATAATCATAAAGCTGTTTTCCTTTGATGCATTTAGAGTTATTTACGTCTTGGGCGCTCACATGGAATGCTGCTAAGTGATAAATTTCATCCGGGCATATCATTATTATTAATTCTTGGAGTCTCTTGAAGTCATTTAAATCTACAAAATAAAGCTTTGGATTAATCCCTAGCCTTTCCAAATAGTCTTTAATTCCTTGAGAATTCTCGCTAAGATTGTTTTTGATGATTCCGTGTAGCTCATACCCTTTTTTTGCAAGGATCTCGCAAAGATAACTACCATCTTGGCCAAATATACCTGTAATTAATGCTTTTTTCATTGGCTTCGCTATATTTGAATAATAATGCTATCCAATTTACACGATCTCAATTTCTGGAAGGGGAAATATCAGCTTACCACCTTTTGCTAAAAAATCTCTCTCGCGTTCTAAAATACTACTTTTGAAATGCCAAGGAAGCACAAGAAAGTAATCAGGCGACATCGCTCTTGCTTCCTCTTCAGAAATTATTGGAATATTAGTCCCCGGCGTAAATGAACCAAACTTATCAGGATTTACTTCAGCTATATATGGCAGATGTTCCTTAGTTAGCCCACAGAACTGAAGAAGCACATTACCTTTTGTGCTTGCACCATAGCCTATTACTTTTTTTCCATCTTCTTTTAGTGCTTCAAGTAAACTCCTTAAGTTAGCCCTATGTTTAAATGTCTTTTCTTCAAATTCTCTATAAGGCCTTGGATTATCAAGGCCTAAATTCTCCTCTTGCTTGAGCATCCAGTTTATTATGGGAGCATTTGATCTGTAGCTTGCTTCATGTTTGCACGCAGAAACAGCAAAGCTTCCGCCATTCACTGCATTCATTACCAAATCAATTACTCGTAGGCCTTTAGCTTCAAGCATGGCTTTTACTACTTTAAAAGAGTAAAACTCTAAATGTTCGTGACAGATCGTATCATATGAATTTGTTCGCAGCATTGATGGCATATAGCTTTGTTCGAAATGCCAAATTCCCTCGTCATCGAGACATCTTCCAATGTCATTAACAAATTGAAGAGGGTTTTCAAGATCGTAAAACATAGCAATAGAAGTAATAATCTTAGCTTTTCGATCAGGGAATAAGGTCATGAATTTATTGGCCGAGAAGAAATCAGCGATTAGGGAAATTCCATCTGTATAATAATTTTTAAACTTTAATGCGGTTGGATCAACTCCAACTTTTGTACATTTTGATCTGTAGGCCTTCAATGTAGTGGCATCGTTACTTCCTATATCTAGTACTAGGTCTTTTTTGTCTAATCTTACTAAAAGTTCTAGTGTTTTGACTTTATGTTCAAGATGTTGAACCATAGAATGATTTAGTCCTGAACGGTATCCGTAATTATCTCCATACATTTCCTCAGAAGAATAGGTTTGTTTTAATTGAAGAAGGCTGCATTCAGAACACCAAACCAGATCTAACGGTCCTTTTGTAATTTCTTCATTCGGTGATTTAGGGAAAACTCCGGTCAAATATTGCTCACCTAAAGACAAAACTGTCACTAAATTTATTCCTTGGCAAATTCTGCATTTATCTATTTCTTCATACATTCTTGAAATCGTAGAGTTTTGGTGAGTCATTGTGTCAAATTAAGATGGTTTTCGGTAAGCATTAATTTAGTGTGACTTAACCTCGCCGTAACGAATGAAATGCTGATTGTTTAATAGTCGGATCTTAATTATGTGTAGTCTAACGATTTTGCTTTGATCATGCCAAGCCAGATGGCTCTGAGAATCAACAAGTTTGCTCGTAAGCCGTCACCAAAGCGTGAAGCTCCGATTCGAGAGGAAGTGGATACGTGAACTTCACGGATTCGGCAGCCCGAGCGAGCGGCTCGAATACAGAATTCGGTGCCTACTGATGAATAAGTACTGATTCGTCTTGTTCCCCTTATAAGCTCAAGACGATAGCCTTTCATGCCGCATAACGGATCGTCAATATTCCAAAGATTTTTGGTGATAAAAGAAAATATTCTTTCGGCCCAGCGCTGTTTGCGGTCTCGCACGCCAGCAACAATATCCGCACCCGCCTCAAGCTCACGCGCGAATAACGCGATTGAAGAGGTGCTGTGTTGGCCGTCTGCATCAAGTGTTATTGCGTAGAGGTAGCTTTGCTTTGCGGCCCAGAGAAGACCGCTTTCTAGAGCCTTGTCGTAACCTCGATTCACAGCATGGGTTATAACAAAAGCCCCTGCCGCACGCGCAAGCTCACCAGTGCCGTCCGTTGATCCGTCGTCAACGACGACAACATCTCCATAAGCACGGACGGAATTTACGACATTGGAAATTGTGCCTGCTTCATTAAGCGCTGCTAACACAGCTACTAATTCGGAAACTTTTCGCTCTGTCATTCGAGATCTAAACGTGTTAAGTATTCACCTTTCTGAATCGAACGGCGCAATGTGAGGCCAATGACCTGATCGATTTCCGCTGCGCTCACAGCATCTCTAGGGCAAGGGCGCAGTGGAATTAAATCTCCGTAACGTATCTGGTGGCCAGCTGGAAGTGCAGAAGTTGTGCGGAGGCTTCGGCGCTGAACGACCACAGTTTCAAGCTCGTTCGCTTCCACCCGCTTGATACCGTTTCCCAAAGCAAACTCCAGCTCTCTGGTGCGTTCTACCATCTCCCGCCAAGTTGCCGGATCCATCGAGAACTTGTGGTCTGGGCCTACGCGCGTGCAGTCGTCGGTGAAATGTTTTTCAATGATTCGTGCCCCCAGAGCAACAGCTCCCAATACACAAGCGTGCCCCTGAGTATGATCGCTTAAGCCTAAAACCATATCAGGGTACATCGCTCTATAGGTCTGCAGAACATTGAGCTGTATATAACGAAAATTTTCCAAGCTTCCGGTGTAGTTGGTGTTGCATTGGAGCAGTGCAAGCTGGGGATTAACTTGTAACGCTGCCTGCACCGCGCGATCAACTTCATCCATTGTTGAGGCGCCAGTAGCTAGGATATACGGCTTACCTTTAGAAGCGATATGGCGCACAACTTCTAGCCATGTGATATCTCCAGAGCCAATCTTGTAGGCCGGAACGAACGGATCAACCGCATCCACAAGCTCAAGCGCATAAGGGCTGGTAAAAAATGCAATACCTGCTTTGTCACAAGTCTCCTTGAGGGTTGGCGTCCAGCCAAGATCAACGGATGCATCTTGATACA
This sequence comes from Betaproteobacteria bacterium, assembly GCA_013205155.1. Classification (GTDB taxonomy): domain Bacteria; phylum Pseudomonadota; class Gammaproteobacteria; order Burkholderiales; family Burkholderiaceae; genus Polynucleobacter. Next base: position 22,877 of record JABMMT010000144.1, read on the forward strand.
CCTCATAGACGCTCTTATTCCACGACGACTGGTGGGCTTGATGTGTGCCCATAGATCGAAAGCCATGATCGCTGACAATCGTGTCAGCTTTAAAGTGTTGGAACTTTGCGGCATCAGCACCTGCTTCTTTTGCCATCCAAATCAGAGACTTTGCGCGCTCAAGATCACCATCGTGATTGGCGGCAATATCTGCGATGAAGTAGGTTGAATGCCTTATTCCAATTTGACGGCCATCAATAATAAGATTGAAATTGTGTAAGTTAGCCAAGGTATTCATCAGCGGCTTGATTGATTTCGGTAGATAAGGTTGGAGTGCTCACTGAAAATTTGTCTTGGAAACAAGTGGTATCCATGCGCATGTCTAGAGGTCTGCGCGCCCTTAGGTCAAGTTCCTTCACAGACCCGATCCGGATACTGCTAGTGCCTAGGCCGAGCAGAGACGCTAATCGCAGCCCGAATACAGATTTACTCATACCATCAGAGGATCCAACATTAAAAGTGCCGAGAGTCTTTTTGTCAATCGCTAGGCTTATAAATTCACACAATGTGTTCATATGGATTGCACTAAAGAACACATCTTCAAACAAAGTGATCTGTTTTCTAGATTTAATCGACTTAATAATCCAGTCACTGAAGCTCTGCCTCCCTTGAGTCTGGCTCAGGCCAAAGAAGTTAGTTCGTATTATAGTGGAAGGCAAGTCCTTGATTACAAGTTCGGCTGCAAGCTTGGATAATCCGTAAGAGTTGCACGGGCGCACATGGGCCTCTGAGTGTGGCCCTGTTCCGTCATAGACCTGGTCAGTTGAGATATGTACAATATGGGGGAGCTTATCGATAGAGCGGAATGCTCCTCTTAGGCAAAGAAGTGGGGCAATATTTGCATCAAAAGCCCATTGAGGATTAAGTTCGCATTGATCTACATTTGTTGCTGCGGCAAGGTTGACAACCGTCTCAGGTTGAATTTTAGCTAGACAATCGACCCACGCTTGATTGCTCAAAAGGTCTAACTTAATGTCATAACCGTCGGCTCTACTCTGCCGAATAACATCGTGGCCTGCCGCTTTAAGCTTTATAGCCAAAGAAGAACCGAGCATTCCACTGGCGCCTAGCAATAAAATACAGCTCATTTCCCAATTAAATCGTTGGTGGCATCACAAGAATTGACTAGACATATTATTAATGTGGGATAATTTGCGCTGCTGAAATGGATTTTAATGGGGCCGAGCTTTAATTGTAAAAAATCTTTCTGGCAGCTTAGTATCTAAATCGTAAGACCTTTGAAGTCGAAGGTGGCCACTGATCAATTCGGCCAATGCCGTGGATCGAGGCCATGTGTATCTTGCAGGGCCCATGTTTGCCATTCCCCTTTCTGCCATGGAGATGCAGTTGCCCAGGATTTCTGCAGCTCCGCAAGCTCTCTCTCACTGCATAGCCCCAGAACCACAGCCTCAAGACCTGTCTGTGCCTTTGCAAAACCAAGTGCCATATCTATCAAACGGCAGTTCCGCTTTTGGGCCAGTGTTTCTAGTTTTTTGTGATGATTCCGCATTTCAGAGCTTAGCCAGTTGGGCCATTGCTCTGCAGGGATGAGAAGCAAGCCCTGTAGATATAAGCTGCGCCCATGAATGGCAGTCCCCCGGGCACTCAGTCTTGACACCGTGCCATCGTGAAGTAAGTGTTGATTGTATAGAGATAAAGGTATCTGCACAAGGTCAAGCAGCTCTGGGTTGACTCCCTCAAGATCTTCCGAGTTGTAGATCGATACCCCTAGACGTTTTACATAACCCCTATTTCGCAGACCCAGAAGCCATTGCTCTAAGTGGGGCGATCCTGGCTTCCTCAAGTCATCCGATGAGTGCAACAACAAGGCATCCAGGCTCTCCAGACCCAACCGCGCACAGCTGCGACGAAATGCCTCTTCCCAAGCAACAACATCCAGTGCCGTGAAAGAACACTGTGACTGGGGCGACAGTTTGCTGATTATCCGGAATCCATGGCCTGATGGAAGGTTGCGCCCCAGCACGGCCTCGGCATCGCCATAGCTCTGAGCTGTGTCTAAAAAGCGAATACCAGAAGCACTCGCTTGACTAAGCACCTGAGCAACTCGTGATTCAGAAACTTGCCCATTAGAATTGGTAACGCCGTAGGCGAGGCCAAACTGGGCTGTTCCAAGGCATAGTTCTGGATTCATCTGCTCAGCAGCTACTCCACCGCGGCGATGGCAGCTTCGGTGATGGTCTGGCGTCGGCAGGGGAGGAAGATCTTCTGGTCGCTCTCATATTGGCTTGAAGGCTGGATCCACGTGCTCACAGATCAGCGCTCGTAGCTGTTCCACGCTGAGGAACTCGGAATTGGCTCCGGAGTTGTATTCGAACCCCTCGGCTACGGATTCGCAGCTGATGCCGTTCTCCAGAAAACGCTTTTGCGCCCGGCCATCGCTGGGCAAAATCGCGTAATAGGCGCCCAGATCGATCGTGGTAAAGCTATCGGAACTTGTAATCATTTCCTCGTGGATCTTCTCGCCAGGCCTAATGCCGGTAATCAGCTTCTTGCAGCTGGGCCCGATCGCCTCGGCCACATCGGTGATCCTGTAGCTAGGAATCTTGGGCACAAATAGTTCTCCGCCAAGGGCATGCTCTAAAGCCCAAAGCACCATCGCCACACCCTCATTCAAAGATATGTTGAAGCGCGTCATCGCCGGATCGGTGATCGGCAACACGCCAGTTTTGGCTTTCTCCAGAAAGAAAGGAACAACCGAGCCGCGCGAACCCATAACATTGCCATAGCGGACCACCGAAAGGATGAGATCGCGCTTGCCCTTGATGTTGTTTGCTGCGATGAACAGCTTGTCTGAACATAATTTAGTGGCGCCGTAAAGGTTAATCGGGGCGGCAGCCTTGTCAGTACTTAAGGCCACCACCCGTTTCACGTCGGTATCAAGGCAGGCTTGCACAACGTTTTCAGCACCGAGCACGTTTGTGTTGATGAACTCGATTGGGTTGTATTCGG
>JABMMT010000145.1 GCA_013205155.1 Betaproteobacteria bacterium
ATCAGCAATCGTTTTGACAGAAGATGGAATAGTGATCTTTTCTTCTGATACCTTAAGTGACTCACGTAAGGAAGCGAAAAATTTCAGCTCAAGTTTCATGGTTCAATCGTAAACCGATTAGCTTAACAAAGCATCAAATGGGATGTACTTCACTAGATCACCAGCTTTAATTGGCTGGTTTGGCGGGCAATCTACTAATCCATCCCCCCAAGATGCACTGGTGAGAACTCCAGAACTCTGATTAGGGAATAAGTCTAATCCGCCCTGTTGATTGATTTTGACACGCAAAAACTCATTACGTCGATCTGCTTTTAGCCAATCAAAGTCGGCCCGCATCATATATGGTGGAATCAACTTCGTTTCTCGCCCTTGTAGCTTCAAAATAAAGGGACGCACAAACAATAGAAATGTAACGAAGCTTGAAACAGGATTACCAGGTAGGCCAATAAACCAAGCCTCTCCATCTTCTGGGCTCTCAGATTTACGCACTGCTCCAAATGCCAAAGGCTTTCCAGGCTTAATCGCAATTTGCCAAAGATCAAGTCGCCCCTCTGCAGTCACTGCAGGCTTGATATGGTCCTCTTCACCTACAGAAACGCCACCCGAAGTCAGAATAAGATCATGATCTTTACTTGCTTTACGTAGAGCATCACGCGTAGCATCCAATCGATCAGGCACGATACCTAAATCCGTTGCATCGCATCCTAGGGATCTTAAACAGGCTAATAAAGTATCGCGGTTCGAGTTATAGATGCCACCGGGTTTCAGCGGCTCACCAGGAAGCGATAGTTCATCACCTGTGAAGAATGCAGCGACTTTGACTCTGCGTTTAACGTTGAGATGCGTTAAGCCAGCAGATGCAGCAACACCCAGCTCTTGTGGGCGTAAGAAAGTACCCGCAGTGAGTACTGTTTTACCAGTCCTTAAATCTTCACCCTTGCGACGAATCCATTGGCCTGCTTGAGGAACAACATTTACCTGCACATGATCAGCTGATCCTTCGCTCATCGCACAGTCTTCTTGCATGACCACTGCATCAGCACCTAGAGGGACTGGGGCTCCAGTGAAGATACGAGCAGCGGTTCCTACTTGGAGCTCTGTTCCAACTGATCCCGCCGGAATGCGTTGTGCAATTTTCAGCGTTTGCCCTGGGGTGCTAGTGTCAGCACAACGGACTGCATAGCCATCCATTGAGGTGTTATCCAATGGCGGTACATCGACTAGGCTATTCACGTTTTCAGCAAGAACTCGCCCAAGCGCAGCCTGCATGGCTATCACTTCACTCTCTCTTACTGATTGGGTATGAGAGAGTAAATGCTCTAATGCCTGCTGCGCGGTCAACATAGGAGGCTTAGTCATCATGATTGAGTTAGGCGAGATGCGAAGTGATGAAGGCTTTGACCTGATTCACATCAGCATCAATATTTTCTACTCGTTGTGGCTTAGATTTGATGTCCTTAAATGTAGCAGGACATTCAGCTGGCCGACCCAAAGCTTCTTGAATGGTTTCTTCAAACTTTATTGGTAGGGCGGTCTCGAGTACTAGCATTGGTATTCCTTCTTGGAGATGCTCTCTTGCTACCTTGACGCCATCAGCAGTGTGAGTGTCAATCATGACACCATAGCGCTTATCGATATCACGAATCGTCTCTAGACGGTTTACATGGGTACTGCGGCCCGACTGAAAGCCATACTTTCCAATTTCTTGAAAGATAATGTCCTTAGAAATATCAAAGCCACCAGTCTCATCTACCTGCTTAAATATACCTGCAGTTGCCTTGCCATCTTGACTCATCAAGTCAAATACAAAACGTTCAAAATTACTGGCCTTTGAAATATCCATTGAGGGACTAGAGGTATGCAATGTTTCAGAGGACTTACGGGCACGATAAACGCCCGTACGAAAGAACTCATCAAGTACGTTATTCTCATTGGTTGCCACCACTAAATGCTGAATAGGAAGACCCATCATACGAGCGATATGCCCCGCACAAACATTACCAAAGTTGCCGGAGGGTACTGTGAAGGATACTTTTTCGGAGCTCGATTTAGTCGCTAATAAATAGCCCTGGAAGTAATACACCACCTGTGCGACCACACGCCCCCAGTTAATCGAATTCACTGTACCAATTTGACTCTTAGCTTTAAAAGCATGGTCGTTACTAACTGCCTTCACAATATCTTGGCAATCATCAAACACACCAGCTACTGCCAAGTTGAAAATATTAGGGTCTTGTAAGGAATACATCTGTGCAGATTGGAAGGAACTCATCTTGCCGCGTGGCGACAGCATAAAGACCTTTACCCCCTCTTTACCGCGCATCGCGTATTCAGCGGCACTGCCAGTATCACCAGAAGTAGCTCCTAAGATATTAAGCTGCTGATCTTTTTTCTTGAGGACGTATTCAAAAAGATTGCCTAATAATTGCATAGCCATATCTTTAAAGGCCAAAGTTGGGCCATTCGATAGACTTAAAAGCCCAATGCGAGTGCCCTGTTCTTCGCCCAACCAATGCAAAGGAGTAATGTGTTTGGCATCATCTTGTGGGCGCCCGTTGCAATAAACTTCTGCCGTATAGGTCTCACGCAATATGGCACGCAAATCATTTTCTGGAATATCGTCACAATACAAGCTCAAAACTTCATAGGCTATGTCAGCATACGATAGACCACGCCATGAATCTAATTGAGCTGCAGTAACTTGAGGGTATTGGGTTGGCAAATACAGCCCGCCATCTAGCGCTAATCCACCTAAAAGAATTTCTAAAAAAGATTGTTGTGGACTATTGCCACGAGTTGATTGGTAACGCATCTATTTCATTAAGACAAATTTTCTAGACGGATCTTCACAACTGCGCCAGTAACAGTCTTAAGATTCTGAATTTCTTTAATGGCAGCGATCATATTTTTCTCTTTGGTCTCATGTGTTAGGGCAACCAAATCTGTTTGACTTTCACCTTCATCAGCCTCTTTTTGTAAAAGCGCATCAATTGACACGCTATGGGCAGCTAAAATCTTTGTGATATCTGCCAGAACGCCAGTTTGATCAGCAACACGCAAACGCAAGTAGTAGCTTGTCGTAATCTCCCCAATCGGCAATACTGGAGTGTCGTGAACTGCACCAGGCTGAAACGCCAGATATGGCACACGATGCATTACATCCGCGCTGAGTAAGCGCGTGATATCTACCAAATCCGCAATCACAGCAGAAGCTGTTGGCTCAGAGCCAGCGCCCTTGCCATAATACAAAGTCGTACC
>JABMMT010000146.1 GCA_013205155.1 Betaproteobacteria bacterium
CATCAATGCCTTTTGGCATGGCCATTTGCTCACCAGGAGGCATATTCTTCAAAATAATATCTTTGCCGATGACTAGTCCGTGCGCTTTAGCTGCTGCCTGTATATAGAACTCAGCAGAAGATCCTGTGACTAATCCGATCGTAGCGGGCTCTTTGCGATTTTTGAAATCGTCAATTTTTTTAATTGGTGAATCTAATGGCACCAGCATAGCGTGCATCAAATTGACGTTGATGAGCGCGATCGTTTTAACCGGGACATTTTTATCGATTAATGTAGTAAATGGAAAGTTTCCGCCATTACCAAATTGGAATCGACCAGAAATAATCACCTCATTAATCGCGGGTCCGGATGGAAATGCCTGAAACTTAGCTTCAATACCTCTTTTGGATAAAAGTCCTGTTTTATCCATTACTAAATTGATGGTATTTTGACCTGACCATGGTGGCTGGAATGCAACCTGGAGAGGCCACCAGCCCTTCTCTTTCAGCCAAGCAATTGACTTAGGGGAAATTTTTTCATAAGCATTTTCAGGCCAGCCATAGTTGGTAAATTTAGTGGCATCTTGCGCCATCGATAACATTGGTGCTCCTGAGAGCATGGCAACAGCGAGCACTGAAAAAATACGACGTGATACGTTAAATTCTTTCATTACGATCTCCTTAATATTAAAATGACCTACAAGATACCAAACAGCGAACGTCTAAAACTAACTGCTGAAGCTTAACTCTATACCGCCTAATTTAGTTCTAATTCTTTTATATTCTTTTTTCATCACCAAATACTTCACCAACTCAGTAAAAGGCTGCAAAACAGGTCCTTGTTTGAGTGCCTCACTCGCCCCATCTTTTAGCCCAAGGGCTAAGTTTTCTGGATAAAAGGCATGGAGGCTAAGCTGTTCTCGGCTGACTGAACGACCCCATTTTTTTCTTAACCCAGGTAATGCTGGCTCAATCAGTTCGCCTGGCCTACGAGAGGGGTCATACTGCACATTAGCCCGATTCATTACTTCCGCACTAGGGGTGCCAGCCAATTTTCCATAGTGCCCCTTAAGATAAAGCTTTACTTCGTCTGGGATAGTTTTATAGCGCTCACCTTGCATCACATTGAGCACTGCTTGAGTGACGATATATTGTGCAAAAGGACTAACCAGAATCGGATAACCTAAATCTTGCCGGACTCTTGCCGTCTCTTCTAATATCTCGGCCTCCCTGTGGGCAATCCCCATAGTAGCAAGCTGGGCTCGAAGATTCGAAATCATCCCCCCTGGAATTTGGTGTTCATAGAGGGCTGGGTCATACGTTGCTATCTCACCCCGAGAAAAATTATCTCGAGAACAAATCCAGTCAAAATATTCATCTACTTTTTGTAAAGCAGAAAGGTTCATTTTGGAAGCTCTACCCATTTTTTGCGCACTTGCATAAACATCTAATACCGATGGTAATGAAGCGCCATTGGCTAGGCAATGGGTTGCCACATACCCATATGAAAAACCAGCCTTGATAGCCTCTTCATATACTTGAGGCGCCAAACCTGATTGACAGTGAGAATGTAATTTAATTGGGATACCGTTGGCAGCAGAAACAATTGCTGGGAAAAGGGTTGCAGCCCGCTCAGGCGTCAACAAACCCGTTGGGTCTTTTACAGAAATAAAATCTACTCCAAATTTCACAAGCTCAAGTGTGCGCGCAATAAAGTAAGCATCATCATGCACTGGGCTTAAGGCATATGTCAGCATTGCATTAATCAGCATGCCATTTTTCTTGCCAACCTTCACTGAAGTCTCGATATTTCGGTTGTCATTTAACGCGTCATATACGGTTAATACTTTTACGCCCGACTCTGCAAGCAATTCAATGTTGAGGGCTACTACGTCGTCAGCAAAAAGCTCAAAGGTATAAATACTTTGTCCACGCGTTAATGCGTCAGTAGGGGTAGTGAGTTGATTGCTTAGAAATTGCATACGCTTCCAGGGATCTTCCCTGAGAAACCGCACCATCACATCAAAGACTGCGCCCCCTAATATATTGATATAACCATAGCCCGCCTGATCGATATCAGCTAAGGCCGGATACATATGGGGAGTAGTCATGCGAGTCGACCAAAGGCACTGATGTGCATCGCGCAAGGTAACGTCAATCAACTCAAAAGGTTTTTTATGGGCCATCAAGAAACCTCAATCACCATGAGAGCTTGCCCGGCCTCAATCGTTGCACCATCCTCAACCAAGATTCGAGAGACAGTACCACTGCATCCAGCTGGGATCGTATTGAGTAACTTCATGACCTCAACAATACAAACATCAGTATCGGGCTTTACAGCATCTCCCACTTCTACAAAGGGGGCTGAATTTGGACTAGGCCTACGATAAAAAGTGCCGATCATTGGACTAGTAATGAGACGCTCAGATGCAGAAAGTGCAGATAGAGCTGAAGTACTTGCTGCAGCGGGAGCGCTCTGGGAAATTGCCGCGCTTGCTTGAGGGGCTACAAAGTTAGTACTGCCTGAAGACGATGGCTGCCCAACAGAAATCTCAATCTCAAATTCTTCAGTCTTATAGCCAAAAGTTGTAAATGCTCCAGCGTCCTTAATTAAGGCAACAATTTCCTTGACCTGTTTCATCGTA
>JABMMT010000147.1 GCA_013205155.1 Betaproteobacteria bacterium
ACCGCTTTTATTGTCGACCACTACAGGCTTTCCTAGTTGAATCGATAAAGCTTGCGCATATTGGCGTGCAAATTGGTCAGTAGGGCCACCTGCAGGAAAGGGTACTACTAAACGAATTGGTTTAACAGGGTAGGCAGGTTGAAGGGCTGCAGTCTGAGCAAGACCTATGGAGACAAGTAAATACGATGCTAAGACCCATAATAGGGATTGAATGAATTTCATCATAGTTATTTACAACCTTCCATCATTCCAGTTATGTGCTGGCATAGGGGGCTCTGCAATAAAGCCAGCGTATTTAACAGCCTCAATGGCGCAGTATTCATCTTTGTCTGATGCATCACCACTAATACCAACGGCGCCTAATGCAATTCCTTCTTGATTCACAATCAAAACTCCCCCTGGAGTAGGAATAAATCTTCCGCCAGAAGCAGCTGCCAAAGCTGCCTGAAAATTGGGTCGATCCTCCAATCTATCTCTAATATGTCTGGTTGGCATTCCCATTCCGATTGATGCCCACGCTTTACCAACCGCAATATCATGACGCAAGATACCACAACCGTCTTCCCTTTTGAAGGAGACCACATGCCCACCAGAATCTAATACCACTACAGCAAGTGGCAACATATCGTGTTTTAAACGTAATCTCAGGACCTCATCAATAATCTGATCTGCATCAGCTAAGGTAAGGCTTGAATGATTTGCAGTGAGCTTTTCAGCCATGTTTTTGCTCCCTTTAATAAGTAGCTTTTATTTTTTAAAGTCTCTTTTAACTGATTGGTTTATTTTACATTGCAGAAATCTTTAAGCAAGATTAGCATTATTTGCCCTAGTTGCCGCGGTTTCGTTTATAACCGTCGCTCAGGCTCAATCAAATTTATCCATTTATGGATCTGGGTTATATGAACCAGAAATCAGATGGTGCTGCTACCTATGACATTGGCATTTTAAAGACCTACTTGCAATACATCAATCGTAAGGTGCCTAGCGCTGTGCTACCCGAGACCAAGAGATTATGAGTCCTGTACAAACATTTGATCATCACAATCTATAAGTAGTTCATAGTCCTGGATTTGCCCTGACTGTCTTCACCTGTGCAGCAGTTACATTCGCTGATGCAGAATTATCCCAACTGGTTCTAACATAGTTAGCTATTGTGGCAATTTCATCATCCGTTAACTTCGATGCAAAAGCAGGCATTGGTATATAACCATTTCTAGCATTAATACCGCGAATTACAACCTTGATGATGTCAGCTCCATTTGGCGCAAGGATTGCCGGATTCCCATCAAGAGGCGGGATGACATTCACAATTCCCCTACCACTGCTCTGATGACAGGCACTACAGTTATCAATGTACAAACGCGCTCCTTCGACCTTATTCATATCGAGCTTTCGCTCATCAGCCCTCAAACTGGAGTTTGCTGGCAAGCTTTTAAGATAGGTTGCCATGGCCATCAAATCTACTTCTGTGAGGTGGCTGGTGCTGTTGTGAACCACTTCCTCCATAGGTCCAAAGGCCGTAGTTTTACCGGGATTTTTTCCCGTTTTGAGATAGTTAGCGATTTCTTGAGTAGACCAACTGCCTAAACCCACAATTGAATTAGAAGTCAGATTTAAAGCATACCAACCGTCGATAACCGCGCCAGTAAATTCTTTGGATGGCTTGATGGCTCCCATAATATTACGCGGAGAATGGCAAGCACTACAGTGCTCTAATCCCTCAACTAAGTAAGCACCCCTATTCCAGGTAACAGATTGGTTTGGGTCTGACTTAAAAAATCCTTGCTTGAAAAATAGTTCTCGCCACACCATCATTGAAGTACGAATATTAAATGGAAAATCCAGCTGGTTTACTTTCACTGCATTACTAACCGGCTTTAGAGTACGTAAATAATCATAAATTGCATCGACATCTGCTCGCGTTACCTTGGTGTACGAAGTAAAAGGCATTGCAGGGTACAAGTCTTGGCCTTTTTTATTAACTCCATCATGTAAAGCTCGAGCAAAATCATCCTTACTCCAAGATCCAATCCCAGTCTCTACATCTGGCGTGATATTTGGACTTAGTAAATACCCAAAAGGCGTTTGCATTTTTAAACCGCCAGCATAGGGCTTGCCACCGGGTGCCGTGTGACATGATATGCAGTCACCCGCTAATGCCAGATACTCGCCATTTTTATCGGAAGATTGCGCTATTGCAGAGAAAGTGGTGCAGCCTAGAACGTAAATCACTAATCTGAAGAGACGAAGAAAACTGCCTGGCAGCGCCCTTGAAGCAATAGATTGAATATTCATAAGAATTTTACTTTTTAAATAATCTAATTAATTGAAATGGCCGCAATTTAAGGTGCGACCCATTGCTTCTTTAGGACTCTTCTGACTATTGGATCAAATATTGATAGGGGCTCACTTTTATAATGAGGATCAAAGGAGATTTCATCATACTTGGCGCAAAACTCTACTGTTTGATCATATGCAGGATCAGATTTATATTGATCGCGCGCATTAGGATCTAGACCTAATTTATCGCCATAAAAATAGGTCTGAAATAAACCATGCTGGACTAACATCCAATAATTATTTCGAGAGATAAATGGGTGCAAGATCGATGCAATCACCTCTCCATGATTAAAGGGGCCTAATGGTTCAGCGATATCATGAAATAGTGCAACAACAATATACTCTTCGTCTTTGCCATCACGCAAGGCTCTAGTCGCAGTTTGAAGACAATGCTCTTTACGTGTGATGTTATAAGCCGTATCTTTAGCAAGATTCTCCAAAAGAGCAAAGAGTTGATTCGGTAAATTTTCGAGCGTATGCTCATGAACCTTTTTCAATATCTCAAAATCAGCTACCGTTCCTTGGTCCATACTGGTGAAATGCATCTTTTCCATGCGTGCCCTTTAAATATAAATAGGATAGTTGTATTACTTTGCTTGCATTGAGATCAGCAATGCATTATTGCCTTGTAATTTCATGGCAATCTGCAACGGGCCCTGCGGACTGATCATAACGGTCGGTAGTAGTAGAAGCAAAATTGACTGACATGACATTTGGGCTGGTCATTTTAAAAGTATAAGTACCATCTTTATCCGCCATGGTGCCGCTTACTAGATCACTGCTAAATGAGCCAACGATCTGAACAGTATGTCCCTCAATAGTAAATATCCCTGCAAATGCACGATTTGATTGCTTGTTAAATTGGTACGTTACCGTTAGGCCAAGAAATCGTACTTCACCTGCCTCACCATCTGGATAGTGGCTTCCACCACCAATAACGGCATCATTTGTCTTGCCCACCCATGTGCCGATGACATTAGGAGCTTGTTTATTTGAATCCGACATACTCATTACCCTTTCAATTAAAGAAATTACACCCTGGCATTTGCTTTTGCTACATGACTGCCCCAATCTCCCAACTGCTTAGAGCAATCATCTCGATCAAGTGGACACTCAA
>JABMMT010000148.1 GCA_013205155.1 Betaproteobacteria bacterium
CAAATTGATGTGCTTGATTTTGCTTCCAGCTTTCAGGTTGGCCATCCTGGAGCCTTTCAACTAGCTGACCGTATTGCATCGCTTGCGCCACCAGGTTTAGATAGAGTCTTTTTAGTGAATAGCGGTTCAGAGGCCTGTGATACCGCTATGAAGTTAGCTTTAGCCTATTGGCGTGTAAGTGGCCAGGGGCAGCGCAATTTATTTATTGGTCGTGAGCGTGGCTTTCATGGCGTTGGTTTTGGTGGAATATCAGTCGGAGGTATGGTGAATAATCGCAATGCTTTCGGAACATCGTTATTGCGTACAGACCATTTGCGTTCTACCTGGGATGCTGAAAATCAAGCATTCATTAGAGGGCAACCAGAGCTTGGGGTAGAAATGGCGGATGAGCTCGAAAGCAGAATCATTACTCTGCATGGGGCTAGCAATATTGCCGCTGTCATTATTGAACCTATTGCGTGCTCTACTGGAGTTTTAGTTCCACCCAAAGGGTATTTAAAGCGTATTCGAGAAATTTGCGATCGTCATCAACTCCTGTTAATTTTTGATGAAGTGATCACAGGGTTTGGTCGAACTGGAAATATGTTTGCCTCGACTACTTTTGACGTGATTCCAGATATGATTTTATTTGCTAAAACAGTCACTAATGGCGCTGCTCCCTTAGGAGGGGTCATTGTGAAGCGCTCTATTCATGATGCTCTCATGAATGGTCCTCCTCATCTAGCTGAATTGATGCATGGCTACACTTGCTCTGGACATCCTTTGTCGTGCGCTGCAGCGCTTGCAATGATTGATGTGATCGAGCAAGAGGGTCTCATTGATCAAGTCAATGCCTTATCCCCTTATTTTGAAGATGCTGTTCATTCTTTGGCTGAGCTTGATAAGGTAGTTAGTGTTCGTAATTTTGGATTAGCAGCAGGTATTGAGTTGAAGGCAAAGGACGGCGCTCCTGGCCAACGTGGTTTTCAGGCTCAGGCTCTAGCATTTAAGCATGGTGTATTAACACGTGCTCCTGGTGATACTCTGGTATTAGCGCCACCCTTTATTGCCACGCGAGGACAAATTGATCAAATGGTCGATGCCTTTAGAAAAGCGATTGTTGAAATAGATTAAAGCATTACTGAAATATCAGATGCAATTTCATAATTAAAACGATTGGATTTTTAGGGATGGCTATGAAAAAGATGCATTTCACTAGAATGGGCCAAGGAAACTAGCTACATGAATCAAAATTTAGTTCACCACCGAGGTCACGTAGTTGCCGGTATAGCTGGTTTTGGTACTTATGTACCAAGCACTAGGATCTCTGCACAAGAGCTTGCGCAACAGGCGAATATTCCTGTCGAAAGATTGACTGTGGGCATTGGATTTACACACATTCATAAGGCGAATGACGACGAACACCCCTTTACTATGGGCTTATCAGCCGCAAAAGATGCCCTACTTGATGCTGGTATTAGTGGAGAAGATGTCGACTTGGTAATCTTTGTATCTGCTGGTGATTATGATTACCGTTTTTGGTGCCCCTCTAGTGCTATTGTTCGAGAATTGGGCTGTCATCATGCCTACTCATTCGAGGTGAAGAACGGCTGTGCAGGTGGCAATTTGGCTTGTAATATCGCAATGGGTTTAATGGACAGAGATTCATCAGTGAAAGTTGCTTTGGTGATTTGTGCTGATACCCTCACTAGAGTGATAAATCCAAAAATTGTGGAGTGCCAATCATTATTATATTTTGGTGATGGCGCTGCGGCGGTAGTATTAAAACGAAACCATCCACGCTATCAGCTATTAGGTTTTGCAGAGCATACTGATGGTGACTTAGGAGACTTGCTCCGCATTGAAGCTGGCGGAACACGAATGCCCATCACTGCAGATTTTAAAGACTGGAAAAAAACGTATTCAACAGTAGATGCAAGTGCTTTTTCTCACTTGATAGATCAAGTTTATCTTAAAGAATATCTCGCAGTCATCAATAGGGCGCTAGAGCGCTCTGGGCATGATGTTTCAGAAATGGAATATATCTTAATGAATCAGATAAAGAGTTCTTTGCGAACCCATATTCTTGAGGGTATTGGAATGCCTCAATCCCACACCTATATCTCGATGGATGAGTTTGGTCATATCGGCCCCGCTGATTGCTTATTTACGATGGCAAAAGCGCATCGCGAAGGATTGTTGACCGAAGGAAAGCTTGCAATTCTAGCTGCAAGCGGACTTGGCTTCTCTTGGGCGGCCACAATCATTCGCTGTTAGTAATAATAGTGTCGACTTGAATACTCGGTTGATATCCGATCAGCCGATAAAAAGATGTGAAATTGCTTACAATCAAATACATGCCTAATTCACTATATGTTTCATCCCCTGTTAATGCGTTGGTGCAAGGTATTTTGCGAGAAGATAAGACTCTTGCTCAAATCCTCACGCATGGTGATTTCGGCTTAGGTACATTTAATGATTTAGATGGAGAGATGGTGCTGGTCGATGGTATTTTTTATCAGCTCAAATCAGATGGCTCTGTAGATAAAGCTACCTTAAGTGGCTGCTCGCCATATGCCTGTGTCACCCATTTTGAGTCAAATGCGTCAATTAGTCTTCATGGCCTCTCAAATTATGGTGATTTACAAAATACGATTTCTAAACATATGCTTTCTCAGAACTTGATTTATGCGATTCGAGTAGAGGGTGTCTTTTCAAATATTCATGCCAGATCCGTTCCTAAACAGCATTGCTATCGATCTTTGGTGGATGTGGCGGGCGATCAGGTTGAATTCAACTTCGAATCTATCGCTGGCCAACTTGTAGGCTATTGGACCCCAGATTTCATGGGATCAGTTACTGTTCCTGGATTTCATTTGCATTTTCTGAGTGAAGATAAACTCCACGGTGGTCATCTTTTAGGTTGCACGATTGAATCGGGAAAATTATGGTTGCAGTCTATTGATCAACTGACTCTAGATTTACCGCACTCCACCGAATATTTAGAAGCAGAGTTAATCAAAGATACTTTTTCAGCCCTCAATAAGGCGGAGCATTAATTTACTTCTGTAAAAGAAATAGCTTCTGAACGCCCATTCAAGGCCTTCATTTTCAAACTCGCGATCAACCGATTAAAAGATATTAAATTGTTTTAATACAGCAATGAAGACATTTGAGAGTATCTGTCTTGTTTTGCATGCCGATGCGGCTTTCTGCTTGCAGCAACTAAGAAGCCTTTACTAGTGGCTAGAAATGGGTGTCAAGAAGAATGTGAGCGGCTTAGCCAAGGTTTAGATAGGTGAGCTCGTAAATTATTTGACCTATACCGATATGGTAGGCATTCTAAGCTTAGAAATGTAATTCAAAAAGAGCTCAATTAGGATCTCGATGGAACATGAGTTGACAAAGTTTCGCTGGTTATTAATGAAGGCAAAGCCTAGGCTTTTATATGCCGTCATTTTGGGTGCTATTACATTCTTGCTTCTTGAAGGCCATTATTTCTCAACTCGTTTTTTGATGGCTTGGAGCGCAGCCTCAGCAACATATCTAATCTTAGTATTTTTTATGATGTCGTATTTCAATAGAAAAAAATATCTCATTTGAGTGCACATGAAGACGACGGACAAGTACTTATCTATATTATTTCTATATTAGCAAGTGTAGTAAGTTTGGCAGCTATTTTTATTCATGTGGGAGCTACAAATGAAATCCCATTGAAAGAACGGGTCCTTGGGATATTGATGACGGGAGTAACTTTTTCTCTTTCATGGATGGTTTTACACACAGCATATGCCCTACATTACGCTCATGTTTATTACGCTAATTTAAAAGAGGGCCCTACCTTTACACCCTTAATCTTTGTAGGCAATAAATACCCAACTTACTCTGATTTTTTTCATTTCTCAGTAGTGATTGGTATGACTTTTCAGACTGCAGATATTATTATTGTTGAATCAAAAATTAGAAACTTAGTGACGGTACATAGTCTTTTATCTTTTGTTTTTAATGTGACCCTCTTGGGGCTAACCATGGGCTTAGTAGGCGGGCTTTTATTCTGAGAATACTGACAAGCGTTGCTAATAATGGTTTCATTTGACTGAGAAAAGTAGTTCTATGACTTATCCTGAACTCACAAGTTTTTTAACTCGCGAGCAACGAATTAAAAACTTTATATGCAGAAGACCTTTTAATTCATTTTTATTTCCATAGGAATGGCTGTGATGTAGCCGACTGCTGCGCTAAAGCGGTCATTGTAATTTTTCTTGATCAGTGGATCGAGAGTAGGCTTGACAGTGTTATGAAGCTTTCCTAGCCAGTCCCCTGGGTGTTGAATATTTGCCGTGATATACATCCAGCCATTAAGATCGTCCACTACTCCGAGTCCAGTTGCTTCAGCACCAGATGGCATTGAGGCTATGCGACTGAGTTTCTTGGTATCAACGTTATAGGCCCAAATAAAGTTATTCACATGAGTACCACTGTCTTCGCCAATAAATAGTGTTCTGAGCTTTTCAGAAAACTTTAAGTTGTCTGGATTAGAGATCATATTGGGATTGGCTAGATTGCCTAATGCATCTGGCTCAATATCCTCCCCAACGATTAGGGCTGAGATCGAGGAAGGCACCCATTCACTATTTAAGGCATTACTGAATTGATCTTTCTGGTTACCCGCAAGATTGCTGGTCATGATGCCGCCAGCAATTAATGGCTTGGCCACCTCAATATTGCTTTGTGCATTCCAACCTTTACCGCTCCTAATCATTGAGTCTTGAATATTTTGTAAGGCAAAGTAGGCAACCTTATCTTTGGTATTAGCAGTTGTACCTTCCATTTTGCTAAAGCCCATGCTACCACCCATCAAATAGGCATAACGGTGTGTTTCCAGAAATGCAGCTGCCTTTTCCATGCCTGGGTTCAGCTTTACCCAATTGGCTACCCCATCGTAGAAAATCTTAGTGAATGAAGGATCGTTTGGTTCTGCCTTTAAAACTGTCATGATGTCAGATGGCTTTAAGGAATGAGCTAATTTTTTTATTTCATCGCTGGTGGCGTGACCTAGCTTGATCCAACTGAGTTTTGCACCTGCATCTTTAGGATCTATTGAGAAACCTTCGCCTAATTTTGCTACATATAAGGTACCGGAGGAGAGATCTTCTGCTTTATCGGCAATAAAGAGAAACATAGCGCTATTGGTGTAGTCATCACCCATTAATACAGTTCTTCTATCG
>JABMMT010000149.1 GCA_013205155.1 Betaproteobacteria bacterium
AGAAACCTTCCACAAGAAACTCGTGAAGTTCCTAGTGGAGTGATACAAGTCGACGGAGATTGGTTTATTCCTGAGTTCTCAAACGCTGGTGGCGTACGCGAACTAAAGTAGTTCGCTCAGATCATGGCCCGGCAAGCTCGCACTGTAATACCTGGACAGGTAATGCATGTCATGGTGCGTGGAAATAATCGCGAAACTCTTTTTTTTGCCGATGACGATCGGCGTATTTATTTGCGATGGTTACAGGAAGCCGCCAAGCATTTTGGATGCGCAGTCCATGCTTTCGCATTAATGCCAAATCATGTACATCTTTTATTGACGCCACAAGAAAAAGATTCGCTTGCCAAAACAATGCAGTCCTTAGGAAGGCGTTACGCGCAGTACTTTAATCAACAACACAAACGGTCAGGAACAATTTGGGAGGGGCGTTACCGTTCATCTTTGATAGACCCAGAATATTTTCTGCGCTGCCAGCGTTATGTTGAGCTCAATCCAGTGAGGGCCGGATATGAATCCAGCCCTCAGGATTCTGGTTGGACTAGTTATTTGACCCATATTGGCGGAAATGCGGATCCATGGTTGGTAGATCATGAGAACTTTTGGCGATTAGGCAATACTCCCTTTGAGAGGCAAATGGGGTGGGCTGCTTTTGTTAAGGAAGGCGCACCTCATTGGGAAGATAGGCAAATCACTGAATCCTTGCTCCGTTCAAAACCGTGGGTGAGTGATATCTACGCCAAAAAGGTCTTTAAAGACAGCCCAGAGATAGCCCAAATACGTCAACGAGGGCGGCCAAGAAAAATAAATACATTAAATTCAGCCACTTAGGCCTAATGTAGGCTTTCCTGAGCTCGCCTTTTACCAAATAGGAATCTGACTCTGTCCCTATTCATAGAACCTATTTTGGTGCAGTCTCTAATAAAATGGGACAGAGTTAATTTATTTCTATTGCATCGCTATGGGTATTCACCTATATTTGATCCTC
Source organism: Betaproteobacteria bacterium (assembly GCA_013205155.1). GTDB lineage: Bacteria > Pseudomonadota > Gammaproteobacteria > Burkholderiales > Burkholderiaceae > Polynucleobacter. The sequence continues at coordinate 986 of JABMMT010000149.1, forward strand.
TAAAAGTAATTAGGATTTTGTCGTCCCTCGGAAATACTATGACTACACAAACAATTATTAATCTTCGCCCAAGCGCTCACGGTCTGTATGACCCGCAAAATGAGCATGATGCCTGTGGCGTAGGATTTGTTGCGCACATCAAGGGTAAGAAATCCCACGAGATCGTTTCTCAGGGTTTGAAAATTCTTGAGAATCTAGATCACCGTGGTGCGGTTGGTGCTGACCCGCTGATGGGTGATGGTGCAGGTATTTTGATTCAGATTCCCGATACGCTATATCGCGAAGAAATGGCCAAGCAAGGAGTTACTTTGCCGCCATTAGGTGAATATGGTGTTGGCATGATTTTCTTGCCAAAAGAGCATGCCTCACGTTTAGCTTGTGAACAAGAATTAGAGCGCACAGTTCGCTTAGAAGGGCAGGTTGTTTTAGGCTGGAGAGATGTTCCCATTGACGTCGAGCTCCCGATGTCACCGACAGTAAGAATGACTGAACCTGTCATCCGCCAAATTTTTATTGGTCGTGGCCGTGACATCATGACAACAGATGCACTAGAACGTAAGTTGTATGTGATTCGTAAAACAGCAAGTCATGCTATTCAGGATTTGCACTTAAAGCATGGCAAAGAATATTTTGTGGCTTCCATGTCTGCGCGTACTATTGTTTACAAAGGCTTGCTTTTGGCAAATCAAGTTGGCGCCTACTACCAAGATTTACAAGATCCGCGGACTGTTTCTGCGCTGGCCTTAGTACACCAACGTTTTTCAACTAACACCTTCCCTGCATGGGAGTTAGCGCATCCCTATCGCATGATTGCGCATAACGGCGAGATTAATACTGTTAAGGGTAATGTGAACTGGGTCAATGCTCGCGAAGGGGCCATCAGCTCTCCAGTATTGGGCGAGGATTTAAAAAAATTATGGCCATTAATTTATCCAGGCCAGTCTGATACAGCCTGTTTTGATAATTGCTTAGAGTTATTAGTGATGGCTGGCTATCCATTGGCACAGGCCATGATGATGATGATTCCTGAGGCATGGGAACAACATGCATTAATGGATGACAATCGCCGTGCCTTTTATGAATACCACGCAGCAATGATGGAGCCATGGGATGGTCCTGCTGCTATGGCTTTCACTGACGGTCGTCAAATTGGTGCAACGCTCGATCGTAATGGCTTACGGCCCGCTCGTTATTACGTAACGGATGATGACTTAGTCATCATGGGATCCGAGGCAGGCGTATTGCCCATTCCTGAAAACAAAATTATTCAAAAGTGGCGTCTTCAACCAGGCAAGATGTTCATGATTGATATGGAGCAAGGGCGCATCATTGATGACGTTGAGCTAAAGAACGCTGTTTCAAAAGCGAAGCCATACAAGAGCTGGATTGATGCCGTTCGCGTGAAGCTCGATGAAGTAGATGCAAGCAAAGCCGATTTAATCGATGAAAAAACGACGATCCGTCCAGCTGCAAAATTATTAGATCGCCAGCAAGCTTTTGGTTATACCCAAGAGGACATTAAGTACCTAATGGCACCAATGGCGATGAGTGGTGAAGAGGCTATCGGCTCGATGGGTAACGATAGTCCATTGGCGGTGCTCTCAAACAAGAACAAGCCTTTATATAACTACTTTAAGCAATTATTTGCGCAAGTGACCAATCCTCCGATTGACTCTATTCGTGAAAATATGGTGATGTCTTTAGTGTCATTCATTGGACCTAAACCCAATTTACTTGATACCAACAACATCAATCCTCCCATGCGGCTAGAAGTCAGTCAGCCAATTTTGGATTTTGATGACATCACTAAGATCCGTCACATCGGCCACTACACCAATGGTAAGTTCCGTTCATACGAGCTCGATATTTGCTATCCAGCTTCATGGGGTAAAGCTGGAATTGAAGCTCGTCTTGCTTCTTTATGTGCAGAGGCTGCAGATACCGTTCGTTCTGGTTACAACATCCTGATTGTGAGCGATCGTCAAATAGATGAGAAGCACGTGGCAATTCCTGCATTGTTAGCTACCTCGGCAATTCATCAGCATCTGGTTCAAAAAGGATTACGGACTAGCGTGGGCCTTGTGGTTGAAACTGGTAGTGCTCGTGAGACACATCACTTTGCACTCTTGGCTGGCTATGGTGCCGAAGCAGTTCATCCATATCTCGCAATGGAAACTTTAGCTGAAATGGCGAAAGGCCTATCTGGCGATTTAGCTCCTGAAAAAGCAGTTAAGAATTTCATTAAAGCGGTTGGTAAAGGTTTGCAAAAAGTGATGTCCAAAATGGGCATTTCTACTTATATGTCTTATAC
>JABMMT010000150.1 GCA_013205155.1 Betaproteobacteria bacterium
AGGACGGCGACACAAATGATTTACAAATCATTGCAAGCGCTTTGCTACATATTGTTTGCGTGGATACAAAAACACTCAAACCCAAAGCTTTGCCAGAATGGTTATTTATCAATTAAGCAGATCATGACAGACGGAAAATTACTCAGCTTTGTTCAAAAACTCACGCATTTAATTGAGCAAAATCCAAGCGAAGAGATCATCTTTGTAGAGGGAAAAGCCTTGCTTGAGAATCTCATCTCAGTAGATGACTGGCTTCCTGAAGAATTTACTAAACCACATCCTCAGCATTACCAGCAATATTTGCTTTACGCAGATCCTTTGGATCGCTTTTCAGTGGTGAGCTTCGTGTGGGGACCGGGTCAAACAACCCCCGTCCACAACCACACTGTTTGGGGCATGGTGGGTCAACTACGCGGAGAAGAAAAAGGGACTCATTATCACCAACAGCCTGATGGTAGCTATCAAGCGGGCACCATCGTCATTTCATCACCAGGTCATGTCGATACTGTTTCTCCAAGTAGCCATGACATTCATGAAGTAGCCAATAACCATAATGACCAGACCTCAATCAGCATTCATGTTTATGGTGCCAATATTGGAAAAGTAGAGCGTACTACTTACGACCCTGACACAGGCCTTGAAAAAAAGTTTACTTCTGGTTACGCCAATACAGTGGCTCCAAAGCTCTAGGCCACCCCACATTCATTTACCTTTAGTAATGAATGTAAAATAGCAGCTCTTACTGCAAATGCTTTAGCGTAGCAGCTCACCCTATTGGCCGGGATTGTCTTTTCATTGAATACGGGCCAATCATTTATTGGTTCCTATGTTATTTACTGATCTCGGTTTATCCGAACCCATTCTTCGTGCAATTTCTGAAGAGGGCTATACCAGCCCTACCCCCATACAAGCTAAATCGATTCCAGCTGTCCTAAAGGGCGGTGACTTACTTGCCGCAGCACAAACCGGCACAGGAAAAACTGCTGGCTTTACACTTCCGATTTTGCAACGTTTAAGCACTAGCCCTAAATCAAGCGGTAAACGCCTCCTACGCGTGCTGATTCTGACTCCTACCCGAGAACTTGCAGCGCAGATCCAAGAATCTGTCATGACCTATGGAAAATATACTGGCCTCAAATCCGCCGTGATCTTTGGTGGAGTTGGGGCCAATCCACAGATTAAGGCAATTGCAGCCGGCTTAGATATTCTGGTTGCCACTCCAGGTCGCCTCTTGGATTTAATGTCGCAAAAATGTGTTTCATTAAATGATATTGAAATATTAGTGCTAGATGAAGCAGATCGAATGCTGGATATGGGGTTCTTACGAGACATTAAAAAGATCTTGGCAGCTTTGCCTAAAAAACGTCAGAATCTCTTATTTTCTGCAACCTTCTCCACAGAAATTAAATCACTTGCGGATAGCCTACTCAATTCACCTGAATTAATTGAGGTAGCGCGCAGTAATAGCGCTAATGAAGCGATTGCGCAATTGATTCATCCAGTTGATAGAAATAAAAAGCAGCCATTACTGGCGCACCTGATTCAGTCAAACGATTGGAAGCAGGTATTGGTCTTTACGCGCACTAAGCATGGTGCCAATAAGCTAGTGACTCAATTAGAAAAGGACGGAATCACTTGTATGGCGATTCATGGCAATAAAAGTCAAACTGCTCGTACCAAAGCATTGGCTGACTTTAAGGCAGGTAAATTAACCGCCTTGATTGCCACTGACATTGCCGCACGAGGGATTGATATCGATCAACTTCCCCATGTAGTGAACTATGACCTGCCTAATGTATCGGAAGATTATGTTCATCGCATTGGTCGAACTGGCCGCGCAGGATCAAATGGGGTTGCCGTATCCCTGGTGTGTGTAGATGAACATCAAATGCTCAAAGATATTGAGAGGCTGATTAAGCAAAAATTACCGCAAGAAATCATCGCTGGATTTGAGCCCGATCCCAATGCTGTTGCTCAACCTATCCAACTTCGGAGTCAGCAACATCAACAGTCGAGAAAACC
>JABMMT010000151.1 GCA_013205155.1 Betaproteobacteria bacterium
CAAATACAGAAGAGGCGATAAAAAAGCCGCCTGCCATAATGTATTTCCTCTATATATTCATTGAACTACTCCTATTGATTTAAATAAATTGAAATATTACTATATTACCTTGTAACTAAAATGAAATGGGCTCCAAAACAAAGATAAAGAAGACTGACTGCAAAGCATTGATTTAAAAGGATGGGTAGAACTTTGGTGGTCTACCCAGCACGATTCGAAGGTGTGACCTACGCCTTAGAAGAATTCGTGGCTGCTGGAATGTGTTTGTATTTCAATTAGTTACAGCGTAAAAATTGGGCTATGTAATACAGTGCGTAATATGATTTGGGGTAACCGTCATAATCGAGCGCCCATTTATAGAAGACTGATCAAGACATCTTTACCAAAAAAAATTAATTTCAGGCTTATGCAAATAGACTAACTGGTGAATAAAACTATTCAAAACTAATCATCGACCCCGCCAATAGATAGGCGCTTTAGGTGGAGATATTCCTCGATGCCATACTTGGATCCCTCTGTACCAATCCCAGATTGTTTAGTACCTCCAAATGGAGCCACTTCAGTTGCAAAAACCCCCTTATTGATACCAACCACCCCGACCTCTAATAGCTCTGACACTCTGAACATTCGTCCGATATTTGTTGTATGAACATAGGCAGCAAGGCCGTAGTCTGTATCGTTAGCCATTTCAATAACTTCTTTCTCGGTTCTAAACTTAGCAATAGCCGCTATAGGGCCAAAGGTCTCCTCCGAATATAGTCGCATCTTATTGGTGAGATTTAATAAGATGGTAGGTTCATAGAAATTTGCACCTAGCGCATGACGTTTACCCCCAATAAGCAATTGAGCGCCATGAGATAGAGCATCTTTTACATGAGACTCCATCTTATGTACTGCATGCTGATCAATCAGCGGCCCTTGAGTAACACCATCCTCAAAGCCATTACCCACTTTTAATGCCTGAACTGCTTCCAAGAAATACTGAACAAATTGATCATGAACCGATTCTTGTACATAAATTCGATTGGCACAAACACAAGTTTGCCCAGAGTTACGAAACTTACATGAAACGGCATCTTGCGCTGCTTTTTTAAGATCAGCATCATCAAAGACTATAAATGGTGAATTGCCGCCGAGCTCTAGGGAAAGTTTTTTTATGGAGTCGCTACTTTGGCGCATCAATATTTTTCCAACTTCAGTCGAGCCCGTAAACGTTATTTTACGGACGATCCGATTGGTAGTTAACTCCATTCCAATAGCCTCGGGATCGCCTGTGACCAAGTTAAAAACACCGTTGGGAACTCCCGCTTGCTGCGCAAGCACAGCAAGGGCAATTGCCGAATAGGGTGTTTGTTCTGCAGGCTTTAACACTACAGTGCATCCAGCAGCTAGGGCAGTAGCAACTTTTCTGGTGACCATCGCACTTGGCATATTCCACGGAGTAATGGCGCCACATACACCAATGGATTCTTTTAGAACAATTGTTCTAGAATCCCGTTGCGGCGAAGGAATCACATCTCCATAAATCCTTTTACCCTCTTCCGCATACCAATCAATAAAGGTGGCTGCATAAGTGACCTCATTTTTAGCATCGCTTAACGGACGTCCTTGCTCGAGAGTCATAATGATAGCGAGATCATTTTTATGCTCAAGTACTAAGTCATACCAGCGACGTAAAATGACACCACGCTCACGAGCAGTTTTTTCACGCCATCCGCGCCAAGCGTTCTTTGCGGCATCTATAGCTCGCCTGGTTTCCGAAGTTCCCATATTTGGGATTGTGCCAAGCACATCTCCCGACGCGGGGTTGAGTACACTGAGAATCTGATTGGCATCAGCTCCGCACCACATACCATCGATCAGGCCCTGCTCGCGAAAGAGGAATTGATTCTTTATACTCATCAACATCTGATTGCAATCATAGACTTACTCGCTTATTTTTGCCTCTTTGGCAATTTTAGTCCAATGATCAAGCTCTTTACGAACCTGCTCGGTAAATTGCTCAGGTGAATTACCAACCGGGATCGCGCCCTCGCTGGCTAATTTTTGCTTCACATCCGGCATGGCCAATACTCTTTGAATATCTGCATTTAACTTAGTAATAATGGGTTGAGGAGTTCCGGCAGGGGCAAACACTCCATACCAAGAATCAGAAACAAAATTACTAAGACCCGCTTCAGCAAAAGTTGGAACTGAAGAAATCGCCTGGTCTCTTTGTGGAGCAGCGACAGCAATCGCACGTAAGGACCCAGAACGTAAGTGCTGTACTACGCTAGGGGCTAATGTAAACATCATATCAACGTGACCGCCAACGACATCAATCAATGCTGGAGCAGCTCCTTTGTAAGGCACATGGACGATATTGACACCAGCAAGTAACTTGAACATTTCGCCGGTCATATGGGCAGAGCTTCCAGAACCAAAGGAGGCGTAACGCAAAGACCCAGGTTTTTTATTCGCTAGATCAATGAGTTCTTTTAAGTTTTGCGCTGGCACATTTGGATTGATCACTAAAACAAATGGTGATGCTGCAAAATTACTAACGCTAGCGAAATCTTTTAAAGGGTCATATGGTAATTTAGAATTAATTGCTGGGTTCATGGTTTGTGTACCCGTAGTTCCGAGCAGTAGTGTATATCCATCTGCTGGTGACTTTGCAACGAATGCTGCTGCTATGCCACCCGCGGCGCCAGCACGGTTTTCGATAATCACTGACTGTGAGGTAACTACGGCCAGCTTATCTCCAAGCATTCTTCCAAGAATATCAGCTGTTCCGCCAGGTGGAAATGGAACGATTAACTTGATCGGTTTATTCGGATAAGCCTGAGCATGAACGATAGAGACACAGATAAAGAGTAAAGACAGAAAACTAGTTATTTTAGACAAGATTTTCATACAAAATCCTTTATATAAATTTTTAATTCCCTAACTACTGCTTGGTAACGGCGCTTTGTTATGCATGGTTAATTATTGCTAATTGATACGGCCTCAAAATATAGAACTTGAAGTTGAAGCTAATGAGGAATTACCGCAATAGCGTTAATTTCAATTAAATAATCTGGGGAAGTGAAATTTGAGATTTGCACCATGGTGGAGGCCGGCAAAGGAGGTTTGAAATATTCGCGTCGAACCTTATGAATGACATCAAAATTGCTCATGTCACGAATATAAACATCTACGCGACAAATGTTATCTAGTGTTCCTCCGGCTGCTTCAACCATATTTTTTAAATTTTCACATACCTGACGAGTTTGTGCCTCAATATCACCTATTCCCACTATTGAACCATCTGGCCTATGAGCTGTCATCCCTGAAATAAAAACTAGTCTGCCCTCTGCTTCAACTGCTGTGGCCTGGGAAAAATGTCCTCCAGGTTTCTTAACTTTACTCGTTGTAATTTCACGTTTAGCCATAAATTTCTCAGAAAAATAAATTAGTCGGGTTGAATATTGAGGCGATTAATAATAATAGCCCAACGGTTAAGATCTTTATTCATTAGATTCGCCAAGTCCTGAGGCGATCCTCCCGTCAACTCTCCACCCGCATTACTAACTCGAGTGATCAACTCTGGATCTTTAATTGCTTGATTAAGAATTGCGTTTAATTTATCAATTGATTCACTCGAGGTTCCCTTGGGAGCCAATAACCCCATCCAAGATCCCATCACTAGACCGTCATAGCCAAGTTCATTTAAAGTTGGAACATCAGGTAAAGCGAGAGAACGTTTAGTAGAGGTAACGGCTAAAGCCCGTAATTGTCCAGATTTAACCATTGGTGCAGATGACGTTATTAAATCAAGGGCAACATCCGTTCTTCCTGCTGCCAGATCTAATAATGCAGGTCCGCTACCTTTATATGGAATGTGCGTCCACTTGATGCCCATCTTATCTTGGAAGTATTCTCCCATCAGATGTAAGACACTGCCCGTCCCTGCTGAGGCCATATTTAATTGCTTGGATTTAGAAAGAGCGACCAAATCTGCAATGTTATTAACAGGTAAGTCTTTACGAATCACTAAAATACCGGGGTTATTCACAAACCAAATTACAGGGGCTAGGGTTTGGCGTGGATCAAAGTTAGCGTTTTTAAATATCGTTGGGCTAACAGTAAGGGGCCCTGCAGAGCCAACTGCTAAGGTGTATCCATCAGGAGAAGCACGGGCGACCTCTTGCATCGCAAGCATGCCACCAACCCCAGGACGATTATCTACAATAAAGGACTGATCTAGGGATTTTTGTAAGGCCTGAGCCATAGTACGTCCCGCTGCATCTACTGCACCACCTGCTGTAAATCCAACAATCATCTTAACTGGACGAGTCGGATAATTAGTCGCCTGTGCGAATACAAAATTACTGTAAAAAATAAAGCTCAAAAAAATAAGAGATAATTTTTTCATCTTTGGTAACCCTCCGCAAGCTTTTAAATATCCATCTAAAGCTTTTTAAAACATTAAATTCTTAGTCTGCTAACAGTATGTTCTATTTGGATAGCTGCGGATATTGCATTTAGGTATTTGTAGGGTTTGTCCTAGGCTAATATCTGCGTATGTAGGCATAACAGCAAAAAAGGACCCGAGCTAAGTTGGCCTGCCCAACACGATTCGAAGATGCGACCTATGCCCTAGAAGGGCGTTTCTATGAGTAGCTTGGTAACAAAGATGTGATTTCTACAAACCCTTATTCCACCTATTGACTTGTCGGAGATGAGAGGAATAGAGCCTCCGATTGATGTTTTTAGCAGAGATACTCCCTTAACGAGCATAAGCCTTAATTAAACTTACAATTTCATCATAAAACTTTCGAGCCCGTTTGATCAATTTCATAAAAATGTTCTCTTTTGAATAGATTATTAATGTACAGAATAATGATCATCTAAACAAGCCTATATATTAAGTAATAACATTTTTGATTCGAGTAAATTCAAGTTGATAACCGTAAAACATAATTCCGAAACCTATGAATTTGAAACCCTAGACCAAGCTATGGCATGGGCTAAGGAATTAGGTGAGTTTGTGACGATTCAATTGAATGGTTCAGAAGTTGTAGGTAAGTTCGGAGCAGATGGCATTATTGACGGTAAGCTCCCGAACGGCGAAGCCTATAAATGGAAGAAGCGCCGCAGGCGATAACCCTTATTTTAAGAATACTTTCTATCGCTTACTAAATTCCAGTAAAAGTGCTAATCTAGTCCAGAATTATTTCTACAGAAGGGGTTAAACATATGGAAATTACTAGTGCAACACTCGGCATGATATTTACAGGAGTGGCAATTGCGACACTACTGATCATCATCTATGGCAGTCGTGGACCAAAAGATAAAGACCATTAAAGATCTAATGGGTATTATAGAAATCATCAGTAAACCTAAAGATCGTTCTCAGAAGTTAGAGGAAGAGCGGGAACAGAGTACGTCTAATCAGAAAGAATCTAAGAAAAGACCATCAGACACTGACCTTGAGTACAAACGGGATGAAAAAGATTGGTGGTGGTGTGACGATGTATGACGAATAGATCGCAGAATAAAATCAAGCTCCCTAAAAAGACTTAACCGAACTACTAAATGACAGGTCAGTCGTCATAGGTCGGGAAGTGATTCATCCCATCAAAGACAAAGATAGATTTCCAAACATGATTTAGATAATGCTGATTAATGTCTGAACTTTGTCGCCCAACTGTTACCTAAAGTAACATTTACTCTTCCGGACC
>JABMMT010000152.1 GCA_013205155.1 Betaproteobacteria bacterium
CATAAATACCCGGAACCCTAAGGATAGTCAGCACAACCCCGTGGGTCGGCGCCCATAAGCGTAGAACACGCTCTGCATCGACCCTTCTTTGTGCTCGATCACTTTGTGGGCTAACAGGGGTCGTCTCACTGACCTCTGCCCCTTGATGGTCACCATAAACCCCTGTGGTACTAATGTAAATAAAGCGCCTGACAGTATCAGGGGCTTGGGATAAAATTCGAATTAGGTTGCGGGTTCGGCAATCACGATTACCAAGATTTTGGGGTGGGGCCAGATGAATCACTGTTTGCGCCAAACCGGACAGTCTCCATAAAGATTCTGGATGGTCTAGATTACCCAAAATAGGTGTCGCGCCAACCTCCCTCAACTCCTGAAAGCGACTTTGCGAAGAAGTTAAAGCAAAGACTCGATAATTCGGCGCAAGCTGTCTAGCGATGCGCAGACCAATATCGCCGCAGCCAATAATCAGGATTCGAGGTTTACCAAAAGATTGCATAGCTAACATCGTAACGATTTATTGAGAGGAATGAGAGTGTCTTACCAGGTCAGGCTTAAAACGAGCAGTAAACAATTTACCGTTAACCCGGATGAAACCCTCCTGGAAGCCGCTCTACGTCAAGGTATTCACTTTCCTTATGGCTGTAAAAATGGCGCCTGCGGTTCCTGTAAAGGCAAGATACTCGAGGGCCAAGTCAGCCATGGTGAGCATAGCCAAAGTGCTCTGAGCACTACTGAAGAAACAGCTGGTGGCGCTCTATTTTGCTGTGCTCATCCAAAATCTGATCTATTGATCGAAGCCCGTGAGATACAGGGCACTGGCGATATTGCGATACGGAAAGTACCCTGCCGGGTCAATAGCATCAGTAAACCTAGCGCAGATGTTGCCGTTCTCAAACTACAACTTCCCGCAGCAGAGCGTTTCCAATTTTTGGCTGGCCAATATTTAGAATTTCTGCTTAAAGATGGTCAACGCCGGGCTTATTCAATTGCTACTGCGCCTGAACAAGAAGGCCCACTTGAGTTGCATATTCGCCACATGCCCGGCGGGCTTTTCACGGATTTTGTTTTTGGTGCAACTTCTCCCACATTAAAAGAAAAAGATATTCTTCGCTTTGAAGGCCCATTAGGCAGTTTCTTCTTGCGCGTAGATTCTAAGAAGCCGATTATTTTTGTCGCAGCCGGCACCGGATTTGCGCCCATTAAATCCATCATCGAGCAAATGCAGGCCAAGAAAATCAAGCGATCAATTCATTTATATTGGGGTGGTCGTCGCCCAAGTGATCTCTATTTAGATCAATTGTGTCGCGCCTGGGCAGGCGATATTCCCGATTTCAAATATATTCCTGTGATCTCAGATGCGCTTGCAGAAGATGTCTGGAAGGGTCGAACTGGCTTTGTTCATCAAGCGGTTATGGCAGATCACCCCAAGCTAAAGGACTTTCAGGTCTACGCTTGCGGTTCCCCAGTCATGGTGAATGCCGCACGCGATGATTTTTCAGCGAAATGTCATCTACCTGAAGAAGAATTCTTTGCCGACTCCTTTACAAGTGCCGCTGATTTAGCTACAAACTAAATCTCATTAAGCGAGATAATAGAAATACTCATTGTCTCAATTACTTTTAACCAAGAACCAACATGAATAAGCCAGCCCAAGCCATCGATACTCAAGCAGTCATGTTTATTACCAAACGCCCAGATCTCATCATGATTGAAGGTCGCGGCTCATGGTTAACAGATAACAATGGCAAGCGCTATCTGGATTTCCTGCAAGGTTGGGCTGTCAATTGTTTGGGGCACAGCAATCCTGGGATGATCGAGGCCCTTAATGCACAGGCAAAAAAACTGATTAATTCTAGTCCTGCGTTTTATAACGAGCCAATGCTGGGCCTATCCAATCTCCTGATCGCTAATAGTTGCTTTAACAAAGTCTTTTTTGCCAATAGCGGCGCTGAAGCCAATGAAGGCGCAATTAAGTTAGCGCGCAAATGGGGTCAACTCAATAAATCGGGCGCATTTGAAATCATTACTTTTGACCACAGCTTTCATGGACGGACTCTGGCTACGATGAGCGCTTCCGGAAAGCCAGGTTGGGACACGATGTTTGCCCCACAGGTGGCTGGCTTTCCTAAGGCAGATTTAAATGACTTAGATTCAGTCAAAAAATTGGTCAATGATAAAACTGTTGCCGTCATGATTGAACCAGTTCAGGGTGAGGGTGGTGTCATTCCTGCTTCCGCAGAATTTATGAGCGAGCTGCGCAAATTCACCAAAGAGAACAATATTCTATTAATCGTTGATGAGGTTCAAGCGGGCTGCGGTAGAACCGGCACCCTATTTGCCTACCAACATTACAGTATTGATCCAGACATCATGACCCTAGGTAAAGGTATTGGTGGTGGTGTTCCTTTAGCGGCACTGCTGGCTACTGATGCCGTAGCGTGTTTTGTTCCTGGCGATCAAGGGGGTACCTATAACGGCAATCCACTCATGACAGCCGTTGGCATGAGTGTCATCGAACAGCTCTTAGCGCCTGGCTTCTTAGGTGGCGTGAAGAAAAAAGGTGAGCTACTAAAATCTGAGCTGCTCGCTATTGCAGCGGAATTTGGTCTAGAGGGTGAGCGTGGCGAAGGTTTATTGCGTGCCCTAATGCTTGGTAAAGATATTGGCGGAAAATTGGTTGATCTTGCGCGTGAGCGTAACCCAGAAGGTTTGCTCATTAACTCCCCAAAGCCAAATCTGTTGCGCTTTATGCCAGCACTCAACGTCAGCGATGATGAGATTCGTCAAATGGGTGCTATGTTGCGCGAACTTCTGAAGCAAGTAGCTTAGCGCAATCAGTCGGCTAAGTTTTTTGGCAAGGAAAACGTCACGTCCTCAACCACCCCAGGTAGCGACCGGACTTGGCGTGGACCAAACTCTTGAATCCGCTTCACGATAGATTGCGCCAAGGATTCTGGCGCTGATGCGCCTGCTGTTAAACCAACCCGTTTCTTGCCGACAAACCACTCAGCCTTGAGTTGATCTGGGTCATCCACCATGTAGGAGGGTACCCCTAACTTTTCAGAGAGTTCACGCAAACGATTAGAGTTCGAACTTGCCATACTACCAACCACAATCACTACCTCTACTTGAGGGGCCATAAATTTCACAGCATCTTGGCGATTCTGAGTGGCATAGCAGATATCTTGTTTTCGGGGCCGGACGATATTGGGGTATTTTTTGATAAGGGCATCAACGATTTGTTTAGTCTCATCTACAGACAAAGTGGTCTGCGTAACAAAGGCGATCTTTTCATCGTCTGGAAAGGACAATTTCTGGATGTCCTCTAATTTTTCCACCAGAAAAATACCTTTTTTGACTTGCCCCATCGTCCCCTCAACCTCGGGATGGCCTGGGTGTCCAATCATTAACACAGTGAATCCATCTTTACACATTTTGACAACCTCTAGATGTACCTTCGTGACCAAAGGACACGTGGCGTCATACACCTGTAAACCCCGCTCTTGCGCATCCTTACGAACTTCTTGGGATACACCATGGGCGCTAAAGACTACGATCCCTCCTTTAGGAACCTCATTCAAGTCTTCAACAAAGATTGCCCCTTTTTCACGCAATTCATTTACAACGAATGCGTTATGCACAATCTCATGCCGTACATAAATGGGTGCACCAAATCGGCTCAGTGCTTCTTTCACGATATTGATAGCGCGGTCAACACCCGCGCAGAAACCGCGCGGTTGTGCCATCAAAATTTCAGAGTCATTAGAAATAGATTGATTTGTCATATCTTACAAAATAGCAATGATTTCAGCTTCAAATGTAACAGGTCTTCCTGCCAGAGGATGATTAAAGTCAAACCATGCCCCCTCTTCATTAATCGATTGCAAGACACCTGCATATTGAGCGCCACCGGGCGCATTAAATTCAATCACATCACCAGGATGAAATTCTACGTCGTCATCACGGCCTTCTTTCAGCGCTTGCAAAGAAACCCATTGCACCAAATCTTCCTTGCGTTCACCAAAACTTTCCTCAGGTGTTAGTACTGCACTTCTTTTTTCACTAACACCCAGACCTAACAACACTTTTTCAAAACAAGGAGCAAATTGTCCAGAACCCATCAGAACCGTCGCAGGGCGATCAACAAAAGTATTGATGAAGTCATCCCCACTGGGCAAAGTCAGTCGATAGTTGAGGGTCAAATAGGAATTTGGCAAAACGGTCAGCTTAGTCATAGGGAGATTGTATCTAGACCTGTGAGTACTGGCCATTCCCCTATTACAGAATGGCCAAAACATGAACAGCCCAGAGAAAAGCTGCGTCTCTTTGGGGCTCAGTCCCTTACCGATGCAGAGCTGTTGGCGATCTTTTTGCGGGTTGGCGTAAGAGGCAAAAGTGCCGTATCTTTGGCAGAAGATCTTTTGCGCCAATTTGGGAATCTGCCTCGGCTGATGACATGCAAACCCGATGAATTTATTCAAGTTCATGGCATGGGTTTGTCCAAATGGTCTCAGATTCAGGCGGCGTATGAACTCGTTAAGCGCAGTCTTGAAGAGCAATTAGCTCAAGACTCCATTTTTTCATCGCCTATTCTGGTCAAAGAGTTCCTTCAGGCCAAAATTGGCGCCCTTCCTCACGAGGTTTTCCTCTGTCTATACCTGGACTCCCGCCTGCACTTAATCGAGTGCCAAGAGCTGTTCAGGGGCTCGATTACCCAAACTGCCGTATACCCAAGAGAGATCCTCAAAGAGGCCCTCGCCAGAAATGCCAGCGCTCTGATCGTGGCCCATAACCATCCCAGCGGCAACCCCTTGCCTAGCGAGGCCGATCAAGAACTCACTAAGATCTTGATTAAAGCCCTGCAACTAGTCGAAATCCCCCTGTTAGATCACTGCATCGTCAGTGGTAGTGGTTTTTTCTCTTTTTCTGACTCTGGTCTCATGAGGATTGATTAGAAATGGTAGTAAACGCCAACTTATAGAAGTTCTTAGGCTGCATTCATACTCTTTATTTGGAATGTATTACGGCCTTCCACAAGCCAAAGTCATTTAGCGCTAGCCCAAAATAGGCTGAGACTGATACAATCTTATCTTTTCGCAATTAATGGAGTTATGTCATGGCAAAAGTTTGCCAAGTCACTGGGAAAAAGCCGATGGTTGGCAATAATGTTTCTCATGCAAACAATAAAACGAAGCGTCGCTTTTTGCCTAATCTGCAAAATCGTCGTTTCTGGGTTGAATCTGAAAACCGTTGGATTAGCTTGCGCTTAACCAA
>JABMMT010000016.1 GCA_013205155.1 Betaproteobacteria bacterium
GGGCGGCAGAAACGAGCTTTAGTTATGGCGCACCTACTGAAGGCGAGATTGAATTAGCAGAGCGTATTTGCGCCATCATGCCGAGCGTCGAGCAAGTGCGCATGGTGTCTAGTGGTACTGAGGCAACCATGAGTGCTTTGCGTTTGGCAAGGGGCTATACCAATCGAGATTTGATTATTAAGTTTGAGGGTTGCTATCACGGTCACGCTGATAGTCTTTTGGTAAAGGCTGGTTCTGGCTTATTAACTTTTGCCGACTCTACACAAAATGCTCCTTCTTCTGGTGGCGTTCCTCAAGACTTAGTCAAACACACACTCGTTTTGCCCTATAACGATGTTGCTGCTATTGAAGAGGTATTTCATCAGCAAGGCGATCAAATTGCGGCCGTCATTATTGAACCGATTGCGGGCAATATGAATTTGATTCAACCTTCGAAGGAGTTTTTAGCTGCTATTCGCACTTTGACTCAAAAGCACGGTAGTGTCCTTATCTACGATGAAGTGATGACAGGATTTAGGGTTGCATTAGGAGGGGCTCAGTCCCTTCAAGGTATCGTGCCTGACTTAAGTTGCTTGGGTAAGGTCATGGGCGGCGGTATGCCGATGGCAGCATTTGGTGGCAAAAAAGTAATCATGTCTAAGTTAGCCCCCCTAGGAAATGTTTATCAAGCGGGAACTCTCTCAGGTAACCCAGTTGCGGTAGCTGCGGGACTTAAAACTTTAGAAATTGTTTCTAGAGAAGGTTTTTATGAATGCTTGACCGACCAAACTCAAAAACTCATGGCTGGCTTAAAGAAGTCTGCTGATAAAGCCAATATTCCTTTTGCAGTAGATAGCGTTGGCGGTATGTTTGGATTTTATTTTGCTGCCAGCATCCCAAATTCATACGAGTTGGTTACTAAAACCAATATTGATGCGTTTAAGAAATTCTTTCATTTGATGTTGGATGAAGGCGTATACCTTGCACCTTCAGCTTATGAGGCAGGCTTTACCTCTGTTACACATGATGACGCAGTGCTTGCGGAGATTATTACTGCTGCTGAAAAATCATTTTCAAAACTTTGATTTAAATCTGGATTACATTCTGAGCGGGTGGTCATAGCCCGCCACTTGGATCACTTCTGATTTTTTAGAATCTATTCCTGATTCTGCAATTTCAATGGCGGTGAGTTTGCCACCCCATACGCAGCCTGTATCAAGGCTAATCACATTGTGTTGGCGCATCAAACCGAGAGTAGACCAATGACCGACGTACAACAGGGTATCTTGCGTTTTTCTTTTGGGAACTTTAAACCAGGGGATATAGCCAGCAGGGCCATCTTCTAGACCTTCCTTGCTCTCAAATTCCATTTGACCACCAGGAGTACAAAATCGCATACGTGTCAGGGCATTGGTGATCACTCGTAAGCGCTCATAACCCTTTAGTGATGAGCGCCATTTATTAGGAGTATTCCCATACATATTGGCTAAAAATTCTTTATAAGACTTATGACGTAATGCTTTTTCAACTTCTTGGGCGCACTCAATCGTTTGTTGGAGATCCCATTGAGGTAATACTCCAGCATGCACCATGAGTACTTTGCCATTACTAAGAGCCATAGGTCGATGACGTAACCATTTGATGAGCTCTGCTCGATCAGGGGCATTCAGAATGCCATCAATAGTATCAAGACCCTTAGTTTTTCTTAAGCCCGCATCGATTGCTAAGAGATGTAAATCATGATTACCTAGGATGCATTCGGCACGACCTGACTCTTGAAGCAATTTGAGTTGTCGCAAGCTACTGAGGGAATCAGGCCCGCGATTGACGAGATCTCCCAGAAAAATCATTTTAGATTTCTGGGGTAATTTTTTAAGGAGGGCTTTTAGTGAAGGTGCGCATCCTTGTACATCACCAATTGCATAGATCTTGCTCATCCTCTATCTTAAAGCGGAAAGGACGCAATTGAACTAGTCGACATTGATTTTTTTGACTACGCTGTACCGTACCAAGGTATTTTTGCGAGCCTCATCGTGATTCACGATCGGCATTGGATAATCTCTTCCAAGTAAGATACCTGCTGCCTCAAGTTCAAGATGTCCTGACAACCAGGGCGCATGAATCGATTTCTGAGAGAGTTTTTCTAATTGTGGCAAGTAGCGTTTA
>JABMMT010000153.1 GCA_013205155.1 Betaproteobacteria bacterium
AAGTATTTAACTATTGGAAGCCCAATCAAGTTCTCTGATTTAGAGGTTGAGGTGAAGCCTTCACCAGTTTTGGGTGAGCACACTGATGAAGTGTTGACTGATCTTGGTTATGGCAAAGACGAAATTGCTAAGCTGCATGAAGCTAAAGCAGTTTAGTAATAATAGGCATTCATTTCAAGGCGCTCCTAGTGGGCGCCTTTTTTCTCACCTCAAAATACTAGATGCAATCTAAATATTGATAGACTGGCTATATGAATACGAATATTGATTTGAGTCACCTAGCTCAATCTATAGGAGACGCCATTATTGTTTCTGATGCTAATGAAAAGATTGTGCTGTGGAATGCTGCGGCTACTCGCATTTTTGGATATTCCGAAGCAGAGGCCCTTGGTAATACCGTCGATTTAATTGTGCCTGAGCGTCAGCGTCACAGACATAATGAGGGCTACAGTAAATCGATGTTGACTGGCACCACGCGCTATGGGGCTTCTGTATTGAAAGTTCCGGCCAGGCACAAGGATGGTAGTACTCTATCCATTGCATTTACGGTCGGCATGCTATTTGATGAAAACCATCATGCCAACGGCGTGGTGGCAGTCATTCGTGATGAAACTGAGCGTTTTGCCGAGGAACGGGCCTTGAAAAAGCGCCTTGCCGACCTTGAAAACCCATCACCCTGAGCTCTATTTAGTCCTAATAGGGTTTTGTAGGAGTTACCGCCCAATATTTGGGTCTGCTGTCTCAGACTTCAATTCCTCGCTGGTAAAATTGTCACAATATAAAATTTCATTCTTATTAGGACTTAAATCATGGCGAAAGCACTAGAAGGGGTCAAAATCCTCGACTTTACTCATGTTCAGTCAGGACCAACTTGCACGCAGCTACTAGCTTGGTTCGGAGCTGACGTCATTAAAGTAGAAAAATCAGGCGAAGGAGATGCAACGCGTGGTCAATTGCGTGACATCCCTGATGCAGATAGTTTGTATTTCACAATGCTCAATCACAACAAGCGTTCGATTACGGTCAATACCAAAACTCAAAAAGGTAAAGAGATTCTTGAGCGCTTAATTAAAGAGTGCGATGTGCTGGTTGAGAATTTTGCACCAGGTGCCTTAGACCGTATGGGATTTTCTTGGGAGCGTATTCAAGAGCTCAACCCCATGATGATTATGGCCTCTATAAAAGGTTTTGGTCCTGGCCCATACGAAGATTGCAAGGTGTATGAGAACGTAGCGCAATGCGCGGGCGGCTCTGCATCGACCACTGGATTTGATGACGGCCCTCCGATGGTCACTGGTGCACAAATTGGCGATAGTGGTACTGGTTTGCATTTAGCTTTAGGGATTGTGACTGCCTTATATCAGCGTACCCATTCTGGCCGTGGTCAAAAAGTATTAGCAGCAATGCAAGATGCTGTATTGAACTTATGCCGCGTCAAATTGCGTGATCAACAGCGGTTAGAACGTGTTGGTGTGATGCAAGAGTACCCACAGTATCCTAATGGTGAGTTTGGTGATGCAGTACCCCGTGCTGGTAATGCCTCTGGCGGCGGTCAGCCAGGATGGATTGTGAAATGCAAGGGATGGGAAACTGATCCAAATGCCTATATGTACGTGATTATTCAAGCTCCAGTATGGGAAGCTGTTTGTAAGGTAATCGGTCGGGAAGATTGGATAACTGATTTGCGTTTTGCCTCACCTATGGCACGCTTACCCCACCTGATGGAAATCTTTGGCGAGATTGAAAAATGGACCATGACAAAAAATAAATTCGAAGTCATGGATATCTTGAATCAGTACGATATTCCTTGCGGCCCTATTTTATCGATGAAAGAAATTGCTGAAGAGCCAGCACTGCGTGCTACTGGCACAGTGGTAGAAGTGGACCATCCAATTCGTGGCAAGTATCTCACCGTAGGTAATCCTATCAAGATGTCTGATAGTCCAACCGAGGTTACTCGTTCGCCTTTACTGGGTGAGCATACCGATGAAATTCTCAGTGAATTAGGTTATTCCACTGATGAATTGATTTCATTACGTCATGATAAGGTGATCTAATATGCGGGTTGCGTTGATTGGGAGTGCAGATTTTGGTAAGGCAGCATTAGAGGCCTTTTTGGATCGTGGCGATGAGATTGTTGCCGTTTTTTGTCCGCCAGATAATCCTAAATCAACTAAGCCTGAAGTGCTTAAAGAGGCAGCCATCGCAAAGGGGCTCACTCCTTTGCAATTTGCATCCCTCAAGAGTCCTGAAGCCGCTCAGGCCATGATAGATAGCAATGCCGATATCTGTGTGATGGCTTATGTCTTGCAATTTGTGCCTCAAGAACTCGTCAAGATTCCTAAACACGGCACCATTCAATATCACCCATCTTTATTACCAAAATATCGAGGTCCGAGCGCGATTAACTGGGCGATTGCCTTAGGTGATGATAAGACTGGTCTAACGATCTTCCGCCCTTCAGATGGTTTAGATGAAGGTGCAGTGATTTTGCAAAAAGAGCTTGTAATTGGTCCTGATGACACTTTAGGCAAAGTCTATTTTGATTATCTCTTTCCGATTGGGATTAAGGCCTTGTTGGAAGCAGCAGATCTAGTGGTAGCAGGCAAGCACCAAGAGATCACTCAAGATGAATCACAAGCCAATTACGAAGGTTGGTTTGATGTCAATGCTGCGCAGATTCATTGGGCAACACATATTAGCCAAATCTATAACCTAATACGCGCTTGCAATCCTGCGCCTGGTGCATGGACTAAGCTTGGTGAGCAAAAAGTGCAGATCTATGATTGCCACAAGCATGTGGTCGCAACGTTTGGGGCGGTCAAAGGAAAGCCTGCAGAGATAACTGCTATTACCCTAGATTCTTTCTTTGTTGCTTGTCATGGAGGTCAAATTGAAGTCCTCAAAGCAAAAGGGGCCTCAGGAAAAGTCAGTGGCGCTGAATTAGCCAAAGAACTCAATTTACAAGTTGGGCAATTCTTTGTCTTGTAATCTTAGATTAAACCTCTAAGTTATCAATCAAACGTGTTTTACCTAACTTAGCCGCCGTGAGAATCACAAGGGGCTCGCCAGACTGTAGGCTTTCATTAGAAGGTGGCGCTAAATCACTTTGCTGGCGAATTGCGATGTAGTCAGGCTGCCATCCGCGCCCAGTTAATTGAGCAACAGCTATTTTTTCAATTTCTGACAAAGTATTCGTACTATATACATTCAGTTGAAGAATTTTCTCGCGAACTTCTCTGAGTGCTTTTTGTAGTTCAGGTGCTTCATCACGTTCCTGAACAGATAGGAAACTATTGCGAGAGGAGAGCGCTAAGCCATCTTCTGCACGAATAGTCTCTCCAGGAATAATATCAACCGGTAATGCAAATTGCTTGGCCATTTGTCGGAGGATCATCAATTGTTGATAATCTTTTTTTCCAAAAATAGCCACCTTAGGCTGCACACAAGAAAAGAGTTTTAGAACAACTGTGCATACCCCTTTAAAAAATCCAGGACGAAACTCACCTTCTAGGATATCGCCCAATTGATGTGGTGGATCAACCCGATACTCCTGTGGCTGAGGGTAGAGTTCGCGCTCAGTAGGGGCAAACAAAATATAGACGCCCTCTCTCTCGAGCTTTTCAATGTCATCCTGCATGGTACGTGGGTAGCTTTCAAAATCCTCGTTAGGTCCAAATTGGAGTCGATTGACAAAGATACTAGCGACTACTGGGTCACCATGCTGCCTTGCGAGCCGCATAAGAGATAAATGACCTTCATGCAAATTGCCCATAGTGGGTACAAACGAGGCACGGTTTTGGCCACGTAAATGATCGCGTAATTCTTGTATATCGCTAATGATTTTCATGCAACTGGCGTATATGCAAGCCGGACGTAGATGGGGGCGTATGGCTCAGCCTGTGTAATCTCAACTAAGGCTTCGCGCGAAAGCTCAAGTACCGCAATAAAGTTGACGATCACCACAGAGATACCTTTGCCAGATTTGATGGCATCTTCAAATAATTCACCGAACTCAATGAACCGAGTGTTTTGTAAACGACGCAAAATGCGTGTCATAAAATCGCGCACAGATAATTCTTCACGTGTGATAGTGTGGTGTTGACTTAGTTTAGCGCGATGCAATACATCTCGCCAAGCCATTTGTAAGTCATCCAAATTCACTTCTGGCCAAGTAATGGCAACGGTAGTATCAATATGACCATGCGCTATCTGAAAGTCGCGACCATGCTGCGGAATTTGATCTAACTCTTGCGCCGCCAGTTTCATGCGTTCGTATTCAAGCAAACGACGAACTAACTCTGCACGTGGATCTTCGACCTCTTCTTCGCTATCAGCCCTCTTCATTGGAAGCAGCATGCGAGATTTGATTTCAATCAACATCGCTGCCATTAATAGATATTCAGCTGCAAGCTCTAAATTATGATGGCGGATTTGGTCGATATAGCTAAGGTACTGTAGTGTTACCTGCGCCATAGGAATATCAAGCACATTGAAATTTTGCTTACGAATCAGATATAGCAAAAGATCGAGCGGCCCCTCAAATGCTTCTAGAAATACCTCTAGTGCATCAGGTGGAATATACAGATCAGTGGGCAGCTTAAAAAGTGGCTCACCATACAGCTTGGCAAATGCCAATGACATCCCATCAGTTACTTCTGGGGTGCTATTCAGTAATTCAGGTAAGGGCTGAGAATTAGGGTCAGTCATTCGAATAGACGTAAGCGCGTTGCTTTAATT
The DNA here is from genome assembly GCA_013205155.1 of Betaproteobacteria bacterium. Lineage (GTDB taxonomy): Bacteria > Pseudomonadota > Gammaproteobacteria > Burkholderiales > Burkholderiaceae > Polynucleobacter. The sequence goes on from JABMMT010000153.1 coordinate 4,741, forward strand.
TAGCGGCTTTTGCACGACGCTGATCTTCAGCGCTTAAAGGAGCTTGATCCCATAACAGAGCACGACCAGCTTGCTGGTCTCCTTCGAGCTGAGGTTTCTCAGTTTTCAGTTCATTTAAGAACTGGGTAAATTCAGATTGATATCTTGCCATGGCATTTCCTAAAATACTTAATAAATTCAATGACTTATAATATAAATACGAAAAGCCATTTTGGGACTAGAGGCACCATTATATAGGTGGTTTTTCAGGGGATTTTATAAGTTTGCAGCCAGCAAAGCTTCAATTTGTGGGGCTTCTACACGTGTCATGAGATGCTGATAGGCCTTAATAGGGTTCTTGCTAGACAGTGGTTGATCAATATCAGACCAGCTTAATGGGGGTATAGATAAAAATGCTTCTACACCTGCAGCTACTTGAGGGATCACCGGCTTGAGATACAGGCTGAGCATACGAAAGGCTTCCAAAGTCACGCTACAAACTCGTTGAAGGTCGATATCGCGTGTCGGATCTTTGGCAATTTCCCAAGGCTTATTTTCATCGACAAAACTATTGACCTTATCCGCCAAATCCATGATGGTGCGCAACACTTTCGCGTATTCACGACCTTCATAGAGTGCTGCAATTTTTTCGCTTGCAGCAGTAATTTCTTGTAGTAGCGGATTGCTCATCGCTTCATCTGAGATAACACCATCAAAGCGCTTGACTAAAAAGCCTGCGCTGCGACTGGCAATGTTAATGTATTTACCTAATAGATCGCTATTGACTCTGGCAACAAAATCTTGCAGATTAAGATCTAAGTCTTCCATGCTGTCATTGAGCTTGGTAGCGAAGTAATAACGGAACCACTCGGGATTAAAGCCGCACTCAATCACGCTATTGGCAGAGATGAGGGTGCCGCGTGATTTGCTCATCTTTTCACCATCGACGGTTAAGAAGCCATGTGCAAAAACATTAGTCGGGGTTCTATAGCCCGCGAATTGCAAGGTAGCAGGCCAAAAGAGAGTGTGGAAATATAAAATATCTTTACCGATGAAATGGTACTGCTCAGTAGTAGTATCGGGCTTAACCCACTCATCAAAATCGAGACCCTGTTTTTGGCAGTAGTTCAGGAAGCTGGCGTAGTAACCAATCGGAGCATCAAGCCAGACATAGAAATATTTGTCTGGTGCATCAGGAATTTCGAAGCCAAAGTAGGGCGCATCTCGAGAGATATCCCAATCACTAAGCTTGCTATCACCAGGTTCCCCAACCCATTCCTTCATCTTATTTCGGGCTTCAGGCTGCAATGGCGTTTTCACTTGAGTCCAGTCGCGTAAGAAAGTTTCGCAACGCGGATCAGATAATTTAAAGAAATAATGATCAGAAACTTTTTTAATCGGTGTGGCACCACTCACAACTGAAAAGGGGTTTTTTAGATCGGTAGGTGAGTACGTAGCTCCGCACTTTTCGCAGGAATCACCGTATTGATCTTTTGCGCCACATTTCGGACATTCACCTTTGATAAAGCGATCAGGTAAAAACATTTCTTTAACAGGATCATAAGCTTGTTCAATTGCCCGTTTTTCAATGAAGCCAGCATCACGTAATTTCAGATAAATACTTTGCGCAAGTTTTTCATTCTCAGGACTATCAGTTGTGTAGTAGTTGTCAAATGAAATCAGGAAGTTATCAAAGTCGCGCTTATGTTCTTTCCAAACATTAGCGATCAACTCCTTAGGAGTGATACCTTCTTTTTCTGCCCGCAACATGATGGGGGTACCGTGGGTATCATCAGCGCCGACATAGTGAACCTCATGGCCGCGCATGCGCTGAAATCGTACCCAAATATCGGTTTGCACATACTCCACTAAATGGCCGATATGAATCTGACCATTGGCATATGGCAAAGCGGAGGTAACAAGGAGGCGACGCGCTGAGCTACTCATGTGAAGCGGACTTTAATAAGAGAGTTAAATAGGGTTAATCTAGGATTATGCTGGGTCTAATGCATTGATTGAGCACTAATTTTAGTCTGCAGTTAAAGTAATACCCCATTGGTGATCAATAATGAGCAACCAACTTCGGTTTACACCTCCTATAGGAAAGCGTTTTATGGCAGTCAAGCCCAATATTCAGATGTCAAATGCCTCCGTGCCCTTGGTGCATGAGGTTGAAATATTGGATGAAATGGGGCGCCTTAAGCTCACCCATATACCCGGAGAGCGCCCCCTGACGATCTATTTGGATAAGCGTGAAATCGTAACTTTGATGACTTTGGGAAGTGCCCCAGAGGCCTTAGTTCTCGGATATCTGCGTAATCAGCGGATGGTCGAGTCCCCAGATGATATTGAAAGCATTCAGGTGGATTGGGATACGGATTCAGCAGCAGTGAAAACAAGACGCAGTACAGTCGATATTGATGCTCTCACTAGTAAGAGGGTGGTCACTACTGGTTGTGGGCAAGGCACAATGTTTGGTGGTCTGATGGAGGAGATGTCACAGATTCGTCTACCAGAGGGCCCAACACTATCTCAAGAGGCAATTGTTGGCCTAATTGAATCGATCCGTTCTCATGACACCATTTATAAAAAGTCGGGCTCTGTCCATGCTTGCGCCGTTTTTGAAAGGCAAGGCGACGCAGAGGTAAGACTTTTATATTTTATTGAGGATGTCGGTCGCCACAATGCGGTTGATTCCATTTCTGGTTTGATGTGGCTAGTAAATAAGCCCGGGAAGGATTTGATTTTCTTTACCACTGGGCGCTTGACTTCCGAGATGGTCATCAAGGGAGCTCAAATGGGGATACCCTTTCTTCTAACACGCTCCGGCGTGACCTTGATGGGTCTTGAACTAGCCCGTAAAACCAATCTCACCATCATGTCCCGCTGCTCAGGCAAACACTTCGAAATCTACAACGCCCCTGAGCGAGTCCTTTTTAGTCAAATTAACTGATTTTTACTTGCCCACCCCCTATAAAAAGTGGGAACTTCCCTGCGAAGGTTTTACAATTCCGCCATGACTATTAAATCAGACCACTGGATCCGCCGCATGGGCGAGCAAGGCATGATCAGCCCATTTGAGCCAGGGCAAATTCGCCAAGACGCTGCTGGTAACAAAATTGTGAGTTATGGCACATCAAGTTATGGCTATGACATTCGTTGTGCGGACGAATTCAAGATTTTTACTAATATCAATAGCACTATCGTCGATCCAAAAAATTTCGATGAACAATCATTTGTCGATTTTAGAGGCGCAGTTTGTATCATCCCTCCAAACTCATTTGCCTTAGCAAGAACGGTGGAGTACTTTAAGATTCCACGCAGTGTATTGACGATCTGCGTTGGCAAAAGTACCTATGCCCGTTGCGGAATTATTGTGAACGTCACTCCATTCGAACCTGAATGGGAGGGTTATGTCACCTTAGAATTTTCGAACACTACACCATTGCCTGCAAAGATTTATGCAGGTGAGGGATGCGCCCAAGTACTTTTCTTTGAGAGCGATGAAGTATGCGGTACATCATACAAAGATCGTGGTGGCAAGTATCAAGGTCAGCAGGGTGTAACCCTGCCTAAGACCTGAGTCATTTGCGGCGGTGTGTACATTTCTTTTCAGCCATCATTCTGGTCAGTTAATGATGCTTTCCAATTTTGAGAAGTCGGCTCTAAATCCATTGGGCCATATAGCAGGGGAGTATTTATGAAATTTCGTTTCCCAATCATCATTATTGATGAGGACTTTCGTTCGGAAAATATTTCGGGCTCTGGTATTCGTGATTTGGCAGAGGCTATTGAAACCGAAGGAATGGAAGTCATTGGTTTGACCAGTTACGGCGACCTCACTTCATTTGCACAGCAATCATCTCGTGCCTCTAGCTTTATCGTATCGATCGATGATGAAGAATTTGATTCTGATTCCGAAGACCATGACCTTCCAGCTTTAAATAACTTACGTGCTTTCATTACCGAAGTTCGTAAGCGGAATGAGGATATTCCAATCTTCCTATATGGTGAGACTCGCACGTCGCGCCATATGCCAAACGATATTTTGCGTGAGCTGCATGGCTTTATTCATATGAATGAAGACACCCCAGAATTTGTAGCGCGTCATATCATTCGTGAGGCTAAGGTTTATTTGGATTCATTAGCTCCGCCATTCTTCCGTGCCTTAACAAATTACGCTTCAGAAGGTTCGTATTCATGGCATTGTCCTGGACACTCAGGCGGTGTCGCTTTCTTAAAAAGCCCAGTAGGCCGAATGTTTCATCAGTTCTTTGGTGAAAATATGTTGCGTGCAGACGTGTGCAATGCGGTAGAGGAATTAGGACAGCTTTTAGATCACACGGGACCAGTATTGCAAAGCGAGCGTAATGCCGCCCGCATCTTTAGTGCCGACCATTTGTTCTTCGTAACAAATGGAACTTCAACTTCCAACAAAATAGTTTGGCACTCTACGGTAGCGCCAGGTGATGTCGTTCTAGTAGATCGAAACTGTCATAAGTCAGTTATTCATTCGATCACCATGATGGGAGCCATTCCGATTTTCTTGATGCCTACGCGTAATCACTTGGGCATTATTGGGCCAATTCCTAAAGAAGAGTTTGAGTGGGCCAATATTAAAAAGAAAATTGATGCCAATCCATTTATTAAGAATA
>JABMMT010000154.1 GCA_013205155.1 Betaproteobacteria bacterium
GAAGCGCGAGCAAAGACATCTTCAGGCATTAACTTAACGCCCTTAGGTTGGAGCGCATGCATTTCAATAAAGCCTTTGACAGCATTAAATAAACCTTCACGCAATCCACTCTCATGGGTACCACCTGCAGGAGTCGGTATGAGGTTGACATAGCTCTCTCGAACTGGAGGGCCATCCTCCGTCCATGAAATAACCCAGGCAGCACCCTCACCTTCAGCAAAAGAATCTTCATCACCCACACCAGTGGCATATTGCTCACCTTCGAACGGTTGGATCACTTCAGGACCATGCCCTGCTTGCGCTATCGCTTCATTTAAGTATCCGCGCAAGCCTTGTGCGTACTGCCATGTTTGAGTATCACCCGATTTTTCTTGGATAAGAGTGACTTTGACGCCTGGCAATAACACTGCCTTAGAGCGCAACAATCGAATGAGCTCAGGCATTGGGATGGTTGCACTATCGAAATACTTTCCATCTGGCCATGCTCGTACGCTCGTGCCATGAGATTTATCACCCTTTGATAAGGCTTTCGTTTTGAGCTTTTCAATGACTTTACCGTCTGCAAAAGTCAAAGTTGAAACTTGACCATCACGCCAAACGATGACCTCTAAACGTTTGGAAAGTGCATTGGTAACAGATACGCCAACACCGTGCAAACCCCCAGAGAAAGCATAAGCACCTCCACTGCCTTTTTCAAACTTACCTCCCGCATGTAGCTGAGTAAATACAATTTCCACTACGGGTAACTTCTCAGAGGGATGCATTCCGACTGGAATACCTCGACCATCGTCTTCGACACTGACACTGCCATCTGTGTGCATCGTTACGGTAATGTGCTTGCCATATCCACCTAGAGCCTCATCAGAGGCGTTATCGAGCACCTCTTGAATGACATGCAAGGGGTTATCAGTACGGGTGTACATTCCAGGCCGCTGACGGACTGGTTCCAGACCTTTTAGGACCTGAATCGATGATTCGCTGTATTCGGAAGTTTTACGGGTAGCCATGCGCGCAAATTGTAGTCATGTCTGTAGCTTAACCTGAACTTTTCCTCAATTCCCCCAACATCCATGCCAAAATTAGGCTATGGGAATCTTCTGTCAACAATGGATTTTAAATCTTTGCCATGCCCTGATGGGTAAGGGTTCAAAGCTACTTTTAGCTCTACATGCTTACATAAGACCTGGTCTGCCTATTTTATTTGCAGCAAACTCTATAAGTCCCTGATTACATTCAATATGACGAATTCTCTGACAAAACCCTCTCTCTCGATCAGGCAGGTCCTCATTTATGGGGGACTGATGGTGACCTTATCGATGGGAATTCGTCATGGCTTTGGATTATTTAACTTACCCATCACCCTAGAAAATGGCTGGGGACGAGAAACATTTGCCCTGACCATGGCATTACAAAACTTGATTTGGGGTGCGTTTCAACCTATTACAGGCGCACTAGCTGATCGCTTTGGTGCCCTCAAAATTATGGTGGCTGGAGGTATTTTGTATGCCCTTGGCTTAGCGGGAATGGCCCTTTCGACTGATGCTCTCAATTTCACTATGGCAGGAGGACTGCTCATTGGTCTTGCCCAAACGGCTACTACCTACAGCATCGTTTACGGCATCCTTGGTCGCAATGTACCTGCTGATAAACGAGTTTGGGCCATGGGTATTGCCGCGGCCGCTGGATCATTTGGACAATTTCTCATGATTCCAGTTGAGCAAGGTTTCCTCAGCATGTTTGGCGCTCAAGATGCCCTGCTTTTATTGGCACTCATGGCCAGCCTCATGATTCCCGCCGCCTTTATGTTGCGTGAGAAAAATTTTAGTCATCAACATCAATTAGGCGATCAAACTATCAAAGAGGCTCTCAAGGAGGCGATGAAGAATCCGAGCTTTCGCTTGCTCACACTCGGATATTTTGTTTGCGGCTTTCAGGTGGTATTTATTGCGGTTCACTTGGCACCATATTTAAAGGATATGTCGACTATCTTTCCTGCTGTAGGTGCTCCTGTAGTAGCTACGACAGCCTTAGCTTTGATTGGATTATTTAATATTTTTGGAACTTATAGTGCAGGTGTATTGGGACAGCGCTTTCCAAAGCGGTATTTACTATCCGCTATCTATCTAGGTCGCTCCATTGCGATTATTAGCTTTTTAGTGATTCCTCTCTCGCCTCTCACAACCTACATCTTCGCAGCGATCATGGGTTATTTATGGTTGTCAACGATTCCATTAACCAATGGCATCGTGGCGCAAATTTTTGGAGTGAAGTATCTCAGCATGCTGTCAGGTTTAGTATTTTTCTCTCATCAACTAGGTAGTTTCTGTGGAGCCTTCTTTGGCGGCTATTTATTTGATCGCACTGGCTCCTACTTGATCGTCTGGGAAATTGCTATAGCGCTCGGTATTTTTGCTTTCTTAGTAAACCTACCTGTTAAAGAGCATGCCCTAGCTCGTGTTGCAAATGCTTAAAAGAAGTCTCTGGCAATGGCTGATCTATCTGCTGATGGGGGGTGTATTGTTCTTCATCTTTACAGCCTATTTCGCGCCAGATATGATGATTGCTGTCACCAATCAAGTCTGGGCGTTGTGCGGATGGTAGGATCTTGTGATCTGATTTATCCTCTCAGCACACTTTTAATCTTTTCCATACCTCGCCGTAGCACAATGGATAGTGCACATGCCTCCTAAGCGTGGGATACAGGTTCGATTCCTGTCGGCGGGACCAAAATTTGTATGAACTTATCCACAGGTATTGTGGATAAATCGGTAAAAGTTTACGTAAGTCGCAGATTTATATAGACCTAACTAGAATGCTCAATTGTTAAGCATTAATGACAAAGCACTAGGAAATGGTTTACATTCGAGTGAAGCTATAAAAATATAATTCATTTCATATATAAATGTGATAGACAGATTTAATAACGGAGACCTTGATGCGAGAAGCCTACTCTCACCCTATTAGAAAAATTGCAAAGATCAGTTCGGCACTTATCAGTAGCGCTATCTTTCTAGCGTTCTCATCACCATCTTACTCACAGAGTAATTATCCGAATAAACCGATTCGATTAGTGGTTCCCTTCCCTGCAGGTGGCGCAACCGATAACATCGCCAGACCACTGCAAAATGAATTACTCACTACTAATAAATGGAATATATTGATTGATAACAAGCCAGGTGCAGGCGGTAATATTGGTGCTGAAATTGTTGCGAAGTCCGCACCTGATGGTTACACCTGGTTGATGGCTTCAGTGGGTACCCATGGGATTAATCTACCCCTCTATACGCAAGGCGGCGGAAAGTTACCTTTTGATCCCATTAAAGAATTCACACCCATTACCTTGGTCGCAGAATTACCAAACGTATTAGTACTCAATCCTGACTTTGCTGCGAAGAATGGTATCAACTCTGTTAATGACCTCATTGCCTATGCCCGAAAGAACCCTGGCAAGGTCAATATGGCCTCTAGCGGCAATGGCACCTCGATTCACATGGCTGGCGAGCTCTTCAAGTCCATGACCAAAACCTATATGGTTCATCTGCCCTATAAAGGTAGTCCGCCTGCAGTCATTGACTTGATGGCCGGCAATGTAGATATTATGTTTGATAATCTGCCTTCATCCATTAACTTTATCCGCGCAGGTCGCCTTAAAGC
>JABMMT010000155.1 GCA_013205155.1 Betaproteobacteria bacterium
AGGGCTTCTCCGCCAAAAACAATATGCCGAAGTTGGAATGAAGGGATGCGTTTAGCCTCGAATAGACTGGATGAAAATTGCTTAAAGGCGCTTGGAGTCTGACTGAGCATTGTAATTCGACGGGATCTGAGCAGATCAATAAATGCAATAGGATCACGGCTAATTAAATAGGGAACTATTACAAGTCGCCCCCCATAGAGTAATGCCCCAAATATTTCCCACACTGAAAAGTCAAATGCATAGGAATGAAACATTGACCATATATCTTTATCAGAGAATTTGAACCAATGATTAGTAGATTCAAATAGTCTTGACACATTCTTATGTGAAACCATGACACCTTTTGGTCTGCCAGTAGACCCAGAGGTGAATAAAATATAGGCGTTATCTTCAACAGAGAGTTGAAGATCTTTAAGTAGTTTTTTGTTGCATTTGATTTTCCGCAGTTGATTAATATCATTCCACTGCAACGATTCTGGGAAGAGATTTATTGCCTGAACTGCCTCATTGCCTAGGCAAATTTTTAAATGCGCATCTTCAATCATCATTAATAAGCGCTCTGGGGGGTACTCGGGATCCAGAGGAATATAAGCAGCGCCTGCTTTAAGGGTTCCTATCATCGATGCGATTAAAGCGATGGATCGTTTATAGCTGATACCCACTAGGTCATTGGGTTTAATTCCTTGCTCAATAAGCATCGCTGCAATTGCATCGGACCAATCGTCTAACTCTTGGTAACTAATTCGGTCCTCTTCATATTCGACTGCAATTTTTGAGCTAAATTGGCTCGCAATCTCTCTAAATCGATTATCAAGTCGAAATGAATGAATTGGATTGATATTCGAGATTGGAAATAGCGGTTTTGCAGCCACATCCAATAACTCAACATTTGTATCAGGTGCTTGAACTGCATTACTAAGAAGGGTATTAAAAGTCTTAGAAAAACTTTCCATCGTCTCTTTGGAAAATAAATCTGATTTCCAAAGTAGCGTTCCTGTAAAGCAATTTTCATTCGGACGCATGAGGAGTTCAATATCAAATCGAGCAGCCGTTTGTTCAGCAATTTGTTCAACAGTACAGTCTTGAAAAATCTTAAAAGATTTATGACTCTTCTCCCCGAAAAGCGAAAGCGAGACTTGAAAGACAGGATGTCTAGTGCTATCGGGATTAAGTCTAAGTGCTTTTACAACATCTGTAAAAGATACATCGGCCTCGTTTACAGCAGAAATAGTCGTATCTTTAAACCTTCTTACTAAAGATCTAAAGCTTGGATTTTCAGTGAGATCGCACTTTAAAACAAGCATAGATACAAAGTAACCAATGACGCCTTTTAAATTTGGATCTCCTCGATCAATAAAGGAGGTGCCTAAGGCAAACTCTTCCTGCATCGTAAAGCGAGAGAGGGTGGCTGAAAAGGCGGCAGCAAGAACCATAAATGCAGATGATTGTTCTTCTTGAGATAGCTTATAAATTAGCGTAGCAACATCTTTTTCAATGCTGATGGTGAGTGCTTCCCCTTTTGAAGAGGCGATTGCTGGTCTTGAAAAATCAGTGGATAGATCAATAGGCTCAATTCTTGCTAGTCTGTTTGCTGAGGTACTCACCAAATTACGATATTCTTCATGACTAGTTTCAGATTTTTTTTGCTCAACAAACTCAGCAAATTGAATTTTTAATGGCTCGAGCGTTTCTCCGTTATAGATTCTGTCGATATCACTAATGAGAATATCGATTGAAAAAGCATCAATGATTATGTGGTGAATGGAAAATGAAAAAATATATTCATTTTCACTAATTTGAAAAACTCTAATCCGAATTGGTAAGGTACTTGTGAGATCAAAATAGTAGTCCGATTCTTGTGAAAGCTTCTGTTTAATGATGTTCTGATTATTAGGAATGATAGAAAATTCGTAAGCACTAGAAATATCTTGCATCGGTTCTTGCCAGACAATTCCTTGGTCATCGACATTAAATACCATGCGAAGTGCTTCATGGCGTTGAACTACCTGTAGCACTGCATTTTGTAGCTTCGCATTATCAAGGTTTCCTATGACCTTAAAGGCAGAAAAAATAGTATAGGCAGTAGATCCTTGATTCAGCTTATGAATAAAGTACAAGGCCTCTTGAGCAGGGCTTAAAAGTCTCTTTACGCTTAAGCCTGAGTAAGCTTTGTGAGTGGTTTCTAATCCACCAGATTCATGCTTATTTCCTTCGAATTCACTCAGTAGACTATCAAAGTCATCATCAAATAGTTCATCCGAAGAAAGATCATCCTCAATTAAGTTTTTGGATTTGTTCTTATTCATTTTTTTACTAATTATTCAGGCCGTGATTTTTTATAGCTGCTTTTTGCTCTTTTTTGGCTATTGAGAGTTTGATAAAAGCCTTAGCAGTTTCCAGAGCCACGCCTTTCTGATTCTCCTTTTGCAGGATTAATTCCTTGATATGAGCAGCGGACCCTAATTCAAAGATGCTGCCTAGAGGTAGATTCATTTTAAAAAGACGCTCTAGCCTTCCGCGAATGATAGTTGCAGATAGTGAATTACCGCCATATTCCATGAAATGGTCATCTGGCCCCATTTCAGATGAGGAGAGTGTGTTAATTAGGATGGATAAAACAACCTTTTCTAGCTCATCTTTGGCGATTCGTTTATTAGCATTACCGAGCGAATTTGGAAGAGAAAGGGCATTAGAGTTTACTTTGCCGTTAGCAGTTAGCGGAATTTCATCAACAAAGATGATATGTCTGGGCACCATATAGTTTGGCAATTTACCGGCTATATGGTCTAGGATTACCTTTTCTCTAACAGATGATTTATCTTGATTTATCACCCAGGCAACTAACATGGGTGCTGATAGATGGCTTACTACAAGGGCAACGGCATCCTTAATGCTGTCTAGACTCCTGATGACAGATTCAATTTCGCCAAGCTCTATGCGAAAACCATTGATTTTTATCTGTTTATCTAGCCTGCCTAAAATGACTATATTGCCGTCTTCAGTCCAGTAAGCCTGATCTCCAGTTCTATATAAGGTTTCCCCTGTCGAAAATTGATTTGGAATGAATGATTGTGCTGTGAGTCCTGGCTTAGCAATATAGCCCCTAGAAATTCCTTTACCTGCAATACAGAGCTCGCCTATCGCACCAGGTAAGGTCATATCCCCATTCTTGCTCAAAATAATAAATTCTGTATTTGCGATTGGTTTTCCAGCCGTAATTTCCTGTGAGGATAATTTGCAGGTGCTTGACCAAATCGTAGTTTCAGTTGGTCCGTAAAGATTCCATACCTCTTGAAATGAATCCTTCATCCAATGCGCTAGATCCCTTGGAAATGCTTCTCCGCCGCACCATGCCCGTAATTTTGGAAGCTTTGTCTGTACGGCTTGAAGTATTTTCCAGGTAGAAGGAGTTGCTTGCATAATATTGATGTAATGATCTTCTAGGTATTTCTTTAAATCATTTCCATCCTTGGCTGTCTCTTTGCTAACGAGGTGAACGCAAGCACCTACAGTCAGTGGTCCGAAAATCTCCAGAAGAGAGATATCAAACGAAATAGTCGTAACTGAGGCTAACTGATCGCCTTCATAGATGCCAGGGAATTTAACAAAATAGGTGAGCGCATTAGAAAATGCTTCATATGAAATTTGGACACCCTTAGGTCTCCCTGTTGAGCCCGAAGTAAATAGGACATAGGCTAGGGCCATTTCAGGCACTTTAAGTTCAGGCTCGTAAAAATCTACACAATTTTTATCCTCTAGGATCTCCTCAATACATATATGTGGACGATTTAGTAAGGCGGGATGATCTAAGCAAGTTTTCTCAACAAGAATTAGCGAGGGAGTTGCGTCTTCAATAATTGTGTTTAATCGTGCCGCTGGAAAGTTGGGGTCGAGAGGTATAAATGCTGCACCTGCATATTGGACACCTAGCATCCCTATAACTGTATTAATTTTATGATGACCTAAAACGCAGATTCTATCCTCATAAGCAAAGTCTTGATACTTAATACGAGCACTGATTTTCAGTGAGCTTGCAACTAGATCACCATAAGTAATGCTTTTTAAGCTCGATTCTTCTTGTAATGCAATACGCTTAGGATCTAATGCAGCTTGTTGGTAAATCCTCTCTGCAGGGGTAACTAAATTTAACTCTTTTGCACCAGAACCCCATTTGAGGAGATTTAATTTACTCGTAGATTCATTTAAATTGGTTGTGCAGATATTTTTATTTTCATTTTTGCTCCAATAATTCATGGAAGAGATGATTGCCTCTAAAATTATATGAACAAGATTAGAAGAAATTTTTTGGCGATCGTATCTTAAAGTAAGCGCTATCGTTTCTTTATCATCCACATATAAAGATAGTGGGTATTCATTTTTTTCAATAGTCTCTGCAGCAGTAATCTTTAGAGAGTCACTTTGTTCTACTATATTTTTTTCTATTGGATAGTTCTGGAAAACAACAATGCTATCAAATAGGGGTTTTGATTGATTGGTCCACATTTGAATGTCGGAAAGCGAATCTTGGGGTGCTGTATTCAAATCAGCAAGATTTTCTTGTATCTCTTTAAGCCAAGAAGCCACTGATTGATCTGTTTTGCAATTGACATAGAGTGGTAAGGTATTGATGAACATCCCAACCCAAAGTTCGGATCCCTGCAATTCGGATGGTCGACCAGATATAGTTACGCCATGTACCGCATCATCACGGTCTAATAAGTTTGCCAATGTATACGACCATGCAGCATTAATAAAGGCAGAAAGTGTTAATCCGTTGCGCTTTAAAAAATTTCGAATATTATTGGTGAGTGGCAGAGGCATTGTCCACTCTAAAACCTCGCTAACATTTGTAACTTCTTGAGTACTTTGATTTTGAGTGTGTGGAAGTTGAGCAACGAGGCAGGGTCCCTGTATATTTTCAAAACGTTGACGCCAAGTAACAGATTTTTCTTGAGTACTTATTAACGTTTTTTGTCTAGTTAACCAGTCCCAAAAGATAGAGCGTGAGGCAGGGGTTGTGATTTCTACACCTGCCAATTTTTTACCTAAATCGTTAATAACGATGGGTACGGACCATCCGTCAAGAATTAAATGATGATGGGTCCAAAGCAGCTTCCACTGATTGGCCGTAATTTTGGCTATGGTTGTTCTTGCTAGGGGAGCATTTTGAATTTGAAAGCCTAATTTTCTATCATTTGATACGGTTTCAGTCCATTTTGTAGCGGGATCCGCAATATGACTAAAATCATGTACAAGATGTTGCATTTGAGTCGATGGGTAAACAATTTGTGCATAAGAGCCATCTTCAGATTGAATGATTGCAGTCCTAAGAGACTCATGAATATTTGCTACTTCATTAAATGCATTTGCAATATGTTCTGGATTGAGATCTCCTTCAATATTGAATTCAATTTGTTGAATATACTTTCCTGAAGATTCGCCTTCAAGTTCATGCCTGTAAGCAAGACCTTGTTGTACCGGTGTGGTTGGTAATATCTTTTCAAAATTTCCAGCTTGCTCGATGAAGTTATGGAATTGATTTGAATCATTTGAGCCCAACCAAGGTATATCTGAAGAAATCCAGGATGCATGAGCGATCTTCAATGGTGCGTTGATGAGTACGTCTAAGGATTCATTAATTCTTTGAATTAGTATGTCAAATTGAGCTTGATTAATAAAGAGTGGGTCAGCAGAGAGACTAATGCGTAATTCGCCTTGATCAATTAAGCCTACAAGCTCTAGTAGGGAAGTTCTGGGATTGGACGGATGGGTTGTTGGGCCTACATCTATGCCTAAAGGCTCAAAAGCACTATTAGGCTCAAAACTACTATCAAACCTTCCCAACCAATTAATCAATATAGAAGGTACTGCCGGATTTCCAATGCTTGGATCAGTGGATATAGCAGTAAACCAATCCATATCTGGTAGGCTGAATATAGATCTTTTAAGGTCTTGGATTGCTTGAACCGGATCCTTATTTGGCTTAAGAAAAAATGGATACATTTTTGTAAACCAACCAATAGTTTGATCAAGCGAAGAGTTGGAGTCGATATCCCTCCCATGTCTTTCAATCGCAACCGTAAGCTCATTTTGGAAAAATTCTGAGAGTGAGTTTGATAGCGCAGTTATTAATAGCACTTCCACATTTGCAGACCAGTTTTCTGTAGTATTTTGATAAAAGGTAGAGGTCAGAGCCGGTGATAATTTGATTGAACCAATTATTGATTCAGCTGCAATGGAATTTGGCAAAATTGGGTTTAGAGTTCCTGCTTGCTTAGAGAATAATCTCCAGTGCTCTAGGCCCTCAATATCAGCCGTCTTCATTTCTAGATATGAGGCTACCGATGCGGAGCTTGGTCCCGCTATCGGTAATGATTTTTGATCCATCAATGTATTGAGGTCATCAAAAATGACGCGCCAAGAAACTCCATCTGTTGCAATATGGTGAATTGCGATGATTAAAGTATTAACATTTTGATCTTGATCTTTTTCTATGACGGCACCCCAAATAGGGCCCTCAACAATACTTAAATTCTCTTGAACAATTTGAGTTGCTTTTTTTAAAAACTCTAGAGATGACCCTTCTTTATCTTTTTCAATGATTTGGAGGTAAGGATTGCCATCCCCATCTGATGCATGCAAAGTTCCTGATTCCGTAGTGATGCGCATACTAAGCGCCCTATGTCTATTTCCAAGAGTAGTCAAAAATGTAATTATCTCCAACGCAGGAATTTTTTTGCGTAATTTGAGACTTACAACCTGGTTCCACCAATTAGCTTCTGGTAGATTAAGTGAGAAAAACCATTTCTGTGCAGGCAAAAGTGGGTAATTGCCTAGCATTGGTTCTACATAAGTGCTTGTATTCGAGTAGTTCAGGGATCCAATTGCCCTGATGGTGCGATATTTAAAGATATCCCTTGGTGTTAATTCCAACGATTCTTTCCGTGCCCTAGCCACTAACTGCATCGCACTGATGCTATCTAATCCTAAGGTGAAGAGGTCATCATCAAGATGCACTTTTGATTCAATTAAAGTTTGCGCAAGGGAGAGCAATTTTTCTTGCTTCTCAGAAATTCCTACAAAATAATAATCTGTAGATTGATCAATTTTTTCTGTATCCTTGGTGTCAAGGCTTAGAAGTATCAAGGCATTTCGATCAGTTTTTCCACTTGCTAGAGTAGGCCATATCGGGATAGATCTATAAATTCCTGGGATCATATACTCAGGTAATGACTTGGCGAGCTCCTCGCGAATCATTTGAGTATCTATTTTCTTGGTATCCCGCTCTTCAATATAGGCAATCAAGCGAGAATAATTATCAAGTTGCTCTGATTCAATAGCAATTCTTTGGCCTGGAATCAATTGCGATAGTCTGTTTTCAATCTCAGCAGGCTCGATACGATTTCCGCCAATTTTTAATTGACGATCAGATCTGCCTTGATAAAGAAGCTTGCCATCAGGGAGTAGACTTACTAAATCACCAGTTTTGAAGAAGATCGAGTCAGATCCACTTTGTGGGTATTGAATGAAGCGCTCTCTTGTTAGATCTGGAAGATGTAAATATCCCAAGGCAGGGGGTGTGCCGCCGATAATAAGTTCACCCACTACTCCAGTTGGAACCTGAACTAATTCTTCATTTACAACAACAGCAATTGCACCCGAAATAGGTCTTCCAATTGGTATTTGTGAGATAAATGGGTTCAGTTCATTCTTCTTAACAATTTCAAAAGTGCATTGAACTGTTGTTTCACTTGGGCCATATAGATTAATTATTTCAATAGAAATCAGATCTAAGATGCCTTTAACTAAATCGGCTCTGAGAGGCTCTCCTCCAACAAACAGTTTACGTAGCTTCGTCATTGCCGCTAGGGAATTGCTATCAACCATGGTCTCTAAGATGCTGGGCACCAACTGCAAGATAGTTGCATTTGTAGACTGAATCAATTCAGCAATAGATGTAGGATCTTTTGATGACGATTCTGAT
>JABMMT010000156.1 GCA_013205155.1 Betaproteobacteria bacterium
CCTCAAAATTGGTATGAATGTGCAATGGCCTGATGCCACCATGAGCGTCACTGATATGGTGAATGAAGGAGTACGCCGAGCCTTTCTCAATCCCGACAATATGCTACGCGCTTCAATATTAAGTGATCCCGCTGGTAAGCGAAAAAATACTGGTGATAACACCCCTGCTGTCATCCATTATGAAATCGTCCCAGGTGATGCTGTTGAAGTGATTTGCGCCGCTAAAGGTGGTGGCTCTGAAAATAAAGCGAAGATGGTGATGCTCAATCCATCTGACTCCGTCGTAGATTGGGTATTAAAAACTGTTCCTACGATGGGTGCGGGTTGGTGTCCACCGGGAATCCTCGGCATCGGCATTGGTGGTACACCAGAAAAAGCCATGCTCATGGCCAAAGAATCTTTAATGGGGCCGGTTGATATTCAAGAGTTGATTGTTCGGGGTCCTAAAACACGAGCCGAAGAGTTACGTCTGGAGATTTATGAAAAAGTGAATAAGCTTGGTATTGGGGCTCAAGGTCTAGGTGGCCTAGCGACTGTTCTTGACGTCAAAATCATGGAATACCCAACTCATGCAGCCTCCTTACCAGTGGCAATGATTCCAAACTGTGCAGCTACGCGTCATATTCATTTCCATTTGCATGGTGATGGTCCAGCTAAATTAGAAATGCCCTCTTTATCTGATTGGCCAGATGTCACTTGGACTCCCGATGTTCAGAAATCAAAGCGGGTAAATTTGGATACCTTAACCCCTGCTGAAGTAGCAAGCTGGAAACCAGGCGAGACACTCCTTCTCAATGGCAAAATCTTGACCGGTCGTGATGCTGCTCATAAACGTATCCAAGATATGCTGGCTAAAGGCGAAGAATTGCCAGTCAGCTTTAAAAACCGTGTGATCTATTATGTCGGTCCGGTCGATCCAGTTCGTGATGAGGTTGTTGGTCCAGCTGGACCTACTACTGCAACCCGCATGGATAAATTTACTGAGATGATGCTGGCAAAAACTGGCTTAATCTCAATGATTGGTAAAGCAGAGCGTGGGCCTGAAGCAATTGAGGCTATCAAAAAACATAAATCTGCTTACCTCATGGCTGTTGGTGGCGCTGCCTACCTCGTATCAAAAGCGATTCAGACATCCAAAGTGGTTGGGTTTGCAGATTTAGGTATGGAAGCGATCTATGAATTTGACGTCAAAGATATGCCGGTTACCGTTGCTGTGAATTCTGAAGGTATTTCGATGCACCACGAAGGTCCTCGTAATTGGCAAGCCAAAATTGCGGGCATTCCAGTCAAGATTATCTAAGTTCATCAACCCAGTTAACTAAAAAGCACACGTTGGCACTCATCGGCGTATTTGATTCTGGCGTAGGAGGCTTATCCATTTTGGATGAGGCCCTTCGTCAATTGCCGCAGCACGACTACATCTATTTAGCCGACTCAGCAAATGCCCCCTATGGAGAGCGCTCCAGCGATTGGATTGCAGATCGAAGTTTGGTCTTATGTCGCCATCTCTTAGACGAAGGTTGTGATGCTATTGTGCTTGCTTGCAATACCGCTACTGCACAAGCGATTGCACAAATTCGCGATAGTTTGGCCATTCCAGTAATAGGAGTAGAGCCGGGAATCAAGCCTGCGGCGATGCGAACCCAAAATGGCATAGTGGGTGTCTTGGCTACCGAAGCCACCTTAAAGAGTGACAAGTTCAACGCCTTGTTAGCCACACTTCCTAGTAACTGTCAGTTCATCAAGCAAGCAGGCGCTGGCTTGGTGCCGCTGATTGAGGCGGGCAAAGCCAATAGTGAAGCAGCTCTAGAATTACTGGCTATCCACTTACAAGGAATCCAAGATGCTGGAGCAGATACTTTAGTTTTAGGATGTACTCACTATCCTTTTTTACGGAAAGCGATTCGTAAGCTACTCGGGGAATCCATTGCCATCATCGATACGAGTGAGGCTGTAGTCAAGCAACTGAAAAGACAGCTAGAAGCAACAGCAGCACCAGATGCTAAACATGGCAAGCAGCAGCTCACTTTTATTAGCAGCAAGGATGAGCACAGTCTATTAGCAATGGCTAATGAATTAATGTACAGCGATATGCGTTTACATCATATTCAGGCTAAATTATTAGGCAACATCTGATGAGCACTTTTCTACAAAAAGTGGATTCCTATATTCCGTTTAACAAAACAGAGCGCATTGTTATTGTCATTGTGCTGTTACTACATGTTTTACCCGCTTTAGACTTTTTCCAATGGAGTGCAAAGCCCAGTAAACCAGATGAAGACACACGGGTGATGGCAAATCTAGTAAGTCCTGAAGCTGCTGATAAGAGTCAGCAGCCCCCTGCCCCTGCCCCACCGCCACCCAAACCAAAGTCCGAGCCCAAGAAAAAGACAGTAGATGAAAAATCTGCCGATAAGCCAACCCCCATCCAAACCCAACAACAGACCCAGCAACAGACCCAAACTCCTCCGACTAGCCCACCAACGAAGAGTGAAGTTACCCCTCCCACTGCTAATGTAGCGCCTTCGACCACCGGCGGTGCGAGTGGCACACCCATTCAGACCGACATTGGTAAACTAATCGTTGTCTATCAGCCTGATGCTGATGCTTACTATCCTTCGTTTTCAAAGCGCTCAGGCGAGCAAGGTGAGGTAGTTGTGAAATTAATTATCGATGAAACTGGCACTGTTGAAGATGTAGCACTGCTTAGATCAAGTACTTTCCCTAGACTGGATCGTGCAGCATCAGAAATTGGCAAACGTTATCGCTTCAAACCATTTTTAGTAAATGAAACGCCAACTAGAATTTCTACTAACCTTTTAATCAAATTTAATTTAAAGAATTAATCATCATGAATACACCATTTGGCTTAGCAAATCTTTGGCTTGAAGGTGATGCCGTTACGCGTTTTGTAGCGCTAGCCTTACTCTTCTGCTCGATCGTAACCTGGGTCGTTTTGCTTACACGCTATTGGGAGCTGCGTAATTTACGTAAATTCACGCCTCAGCTTGAAAAATTCTGGCAAGCAACCTCTTTTGAGCAAGGTCTTCAAGGGTTTAGTGATCATGCCAATAATCCTTTCTACCAAATTGCCAAGGCCTCTACTGAAGCCTCTGTCCATCATCAAAACCAGGCTAGCAATCATCGCGAGCTTTTGCAAACACTGAACTACTCTGAGTGGATGGCTAGAAGTATCAAAAATAGCATTGATGGTCTTGCTGCCAAACTTCAAAAAGGTCTTACTTTCTTAGGTTCTACCGGCGCTACCTCCCCCTTCATCGGCCTTTTTGGCACTGTTTGGGGTATTTATCACGCCCTTATCGCGATTAGCAGCTCTGGAAGTGCGCAGATTGATCAAGTGGCTGGCCCCATTGGTGAGGCATTAATCATGACTGCTTTGGGTCTTGCAGTAGCGATTCCGGCGGTGCTTGGATTTAATGCAATCAATCGTAGTAATAAACTTGTAGTTACCGATTTCAGTCGTTTTGGGAATGACTTGCTGGCTTACTTTGTCACCGGTGCACGCGTTCATTCTGGAGAATAATTATGTCTTTTAATCTACAAAATGAACAGAACGAAGATAGCATCATGGCTGAAATCAACATGACGCCGATGGTGGACGTGATGTTGGTATTGTTAATTATCTTTATCATTACCTTGCCAGTGATGCAGCAGGCAGTGAAGGTTGAGTTACCAAAAGCCAATAGCATGCGTAATGAAATCAAACCAGAATCTGTGCAGTTATCAATTGATGCTAATGGGAAGATTTTTTGGAACAGTACGGCGATTGATCTCAAGACCTTTGATGGTTATGCAGAGAAAGCAGCTCAGAAACAGCCTCAACCTGAGATTAATCTGCGCGCCGACAAATCTGTTAAATATGAATACGTAGCACAGGTCTTGGCTGCTTCTCGTCGCGCAGGATTAACCAAACTGGGTTTTGTGACTGATCCTAATTAAATAAGAAGACCTTTAAGGCTGTGCAACGCACTGCTCTTCATAGGATTTAGTGCCATCACCGAGGTTTGCGCCCAATATGCCGCCTTGGATAGTGTCGAGTTTACGTAACTTTCCGGTTTCACGATCAATCATCACTACAGATGTAACCGACCCTGCCGAATAAGATATTCCTTCCAGAACTTCGGCATCAAATTGAGTGCTTAGTAAATAAGAGGCTTTTTGTTGAGTAATCGTGACATTTTTAACAAACTGTCGGCCTTCTGAACCAATCACATCTAAGTCTCGCCCATCCAAGTAAACCTTTCCTTTCGGGGTCGCTTGGCTAATGCTCTGTAGTTTGAGCTCATAAGTTTCCGAAAAATCACGCTCGGTACGAGTACACATCAATATCAGAGTATTTGCCAATATCTCAGAGGCAAAAAATAGTTGTAATAAGACCATCAGCAGGAGGCGGCAAAAGGTTGGGTTCTTCATAGCAGTTGCAGTAATCAGAAAAGTCAAGATGATCTGATTATCTCAAGCTCATCACTCACATAAGCTCATTTAAAGATAAACTGCACAAATGATACAAATAAAACCCTTAGTGAGACACTAAAATGACCCTATTCCACAGCAGAATGATTCGACTCATTCCTACATTACTTTTGTTGAGCTTGAGTACTTTGAGTCAAGCTCAAGATCCTGCGGCAACTTATCCTAATAAGACCATCAAAATTATTAGTCCTTTTGCTCCTGGTGGCGCTACCGATATCTTGGCACGAACCATAGCGCAAAAGCTTGGCGAGGCCTGGAAACAAACTGTCATAGTAGATAACAAGGCTGGTGGTGGTGGCGTGATTGCAGCTACGGAAGTCGCCAGAGCAGAGAAAGATGGTTATACCCTCCTGCTTGGCTCAGTAGGCCCCGTAGAAGTCTTGCCAAGCATTATGAAAAAAATACCTTATGACCCTGAAAGAGATTTTGCTGGCGTAGATATCTTGGTCAACGTTGAGAACGTAGTGGTCGTGAATAATCAAGTTCCTGTCAAAAATATCCCCGAACTGATTGCTTATGCCAAAGCTAATCCTGGGAAACTGCATTCTGGATCATCGGGAATTGCTACAACAGGTCATCTTTCTCTAGAGGTCTTTAACCAGCTTACTGGGGTAGACATTGTGCATGTCCCTTATCGGGGTGGTGCGCCTGTGACAACCGCTTTACTAGCAGGTGATATTGAAATGAGCTTTTCTACAGTCCCCGCAGCTATTCAGTACATCAAATCAGGAAAGCTACGCGCAATTGCAGTTACTGGTGACAAACCACTTGATGCATTGCCAGGCATTAAACCAATCAAAGATCAAGGTGTTCCAGGTTTTAAAGTGAGTTCTTGGTACGGTATCTTAGCGCCTAGTGGCACCCCGCCTGCAATCATTAATAAGATCAACCTTGAGCTCGGGAAAATTATTGCTATGCCAGATATCAAGGCCAAACTACTGGAACAGGGTTGGACCAC
>JABMMT010000157.1 GCA_013205155.1 Betaproteobacteria bacterium
GATTAAAAGTCCGTTGCTCTACCGACTGAGCTATAGGCGCCACTATGTAACTTATCTAAACAATTGAGTATACAGGCACTTCAATTGTGCCAAGTTTAGCCATCTTATACCAATTAGATGAGCCCTGCGTGACAGATATCCTTTACATCTTTATCCTGAGAAATCACACTAGGGTGATTTGAGATTGAGTAATTGCCACCCGAAAAATAGGAGAAAATAGAAGTTTTCTTGCTAATAATCATTTAGAGTGATTTCTAGGCCTCAAATAGAAGATAGCAATATCATTTTCGACAATGAATCTATCTGTATAAGGTGAGAGCAATTTAAGTAGTTCTAACAAAGTCGGGTAATCTTCAAATCCGGATATAGTTGGATTCATGCATCTAACGTCATCAATGAAGAGCCTGATCTCTTCAAAATTGTCCAAGAATTCAATAATCGTGGTCACCTCAAACTTAAGGGGAGTATCCACTTCGGCTTGATAAGTAATACCTTCGGAATAGTGTCCATCAAGGAAAATATTTAAGTTTCCGTCAAACTCCTTTATGGCAGAAACAAAACACTCCTCTGAAGTACCGTTTCGTAATTCGATATTTGAAATATTTCCTAGTCGCTCTTTTGTAACTGTATAAAGTTCATAACTTGGTTCAATTGAAATTACTTTTTCAGAAAATAATGACAGGAATCGAGTAGTACCGCCAAAGTAAGTTCCTGTTTCTATCCACGGCCCGAGAGCAATAGAATAGCGTTTCAGCGTCTCTCTCTTAACTTCTGGAGGTGACGGAATTCCAAATCCTCTAATTGCCCAAATAGAAATCTCGGGATTCCATGCAATTGCGGGTATTCTTTCGGCTTTGAGAATACAATTAAAGTAGTGAAAATGCCTATTGATGAGTTCATATAGAACGGACTTTATCTTTTGTTTTAATCGAGTGGCTATCAGTCTCACGATTAAAGTGTACACAGAATGGTTTGAGAAGGCACACTAAAGGTATTCAATTTAGTTACAATCTCAGCACCAGTAAGAATGCTGCTATGCGATCAGCTCCCCAGTTTACGATTCTCCCAAACTCTTTCATATTTGGATGTAATTCCTAGTCAATCAGATCCGAGTAATTGAAGTCTGTCTATTTTGTTTCATTTAATTATCCACAATTAAGTGAATTTTCATCCTTGATATTCTTGAGTTCTCTTTTGCTTAGTAGTTCGATGCTCCTACTCCAAAAGAAGCGAATTTTAACAAGTGGCTTAATGTATTGGACTAAAAAGCATTTCTATATGGCATCGGTTCACCTCACAAGGGGATCCTTAGATCAATGCCCTCTCGAGGCCCGCTGCAAGCGGTCACGAATCGCGATAGCTATGCCATTTCCTGCAGGCTGCGCAACAACAACAGTGTTTAACCCTTGCTCATCTGCAGCCCGCAACGCTGAATACAAAATCCTTGCGAACTCATCATGGGTTGATGGCGCAGCAAGTCTTATAACCCCAGCACCTGATGCAATATCTGCCATTGCAATAAAGCCTTGACCGGCCAAGGGGGATTGATCCAATACAACCTTTGCCAATGGTGAATAGTGACTTTCCAGTGAACCACTGACTCGTATTGCAACACCATTAGCAACCAAAACATCAAGACCTGTTGAGCCCTTAATCATCTCTTCGGTAATGGCACCTGGTCGCAAAATCTTTGGAGCATCCCCGGTGCAATCAATAATCGTTGATTCAACTCCGACATCACACGGCCCGCCATCAAGAATCAAATCACCATCTTCCAAGAAATCGCCAAGCTCATCTGTCACCGCTCGCGCAGTTGTCGGTGAAACATTTCCAAAGCGATTAGCACTCGGTGCAGCAACTCCTTTGCCACCAGCCAGCTCAAAGGCTTCCAACAAACCCAGCGCAACAGGATGATTGGGAACGCGAACACCAACTGTGTTCTGCCCACCGGTTACAAAATCCCCAGCAAGCCCTGACCGCTTAACAATCAAAGTCATTGGCCCAGGCCAAAAATCACGGGCTAAAGAAATCGCATACCCGGGCACATCATGTGCCCAATCACCTAAGCCTTCCATTGATGCAACATGCACAATTAATGGGTGATCTGCGGGCCGACCCTTTACGGAATAGATCCGCGCAACCGCCATCTCATTACAAGCATCAGCGCCTAACCCATAAACAGTTTCGGTAGGAAAGGCCACCAGGCCGCCATTAATTAAAGCAGCTGTAGCATCACCAATTGCCGATGTATCGCACTTGCTTAAGAACTGGCTCACCCAGTAATTCTCTCATTATTCCCAGCAATAACTAACGTCTACCCCAGTTAATAAGGCATATTTAGAGCATGAAACTAACAAAACTTCGCACAATCACA
>JABMMT010000158.1 GCA_013205155.1 Betaproteobacteria bacterium
CTCTGCTTGTTGCCCTAACCAGCGAGTGACGTTAGCTAGACTAATAATATAGTTACCCTCATTTTTAAAGCAATGTGGCAACATCCAATTAGGAACCTGAAAAGAATTGTCCGCAGTCAAGAATAAAAATTGATCTTGAGTAACAGGTGTATCGAGTGGGGCGCCTAATTCTTTCCAGTTTGGAAATAGTTCTGTTAGTGCCCTGGGATCCATGACGGCTCCAGACAAGATATGGGCGCCGATTTCGGAACCTTTTTCTAAAACACAAACGCTGATGTCTTTGCCAGAAGCGCTGGAAAGCTGTTTGGCCTTAATTGCAGCTGATAGACCAGCGGGGCCACCACCAACAATGACTAAGTCATAGTCCATGGATTCCCTAGGCCCAAATTGCTCTAGCAGCTGTGCAGAATTCATTCAATTACTCCAATTTTTCTGAAAAAGAGGCTTTTTAATACCCATAGTTTAGTTCTAATAGCTAAAAATTAAATTAGTGCTGAGTCTATCTGGATTGTTGGGGCTGAGGCGTTATGATTACTTTTTTACCCATTTTGGCGATATTAGGAAAAATGTTATGAATAAAATCTACCCATCGGCAGCAGATGCCTTAAGGGATATCTTAAAAGACGGGCAAAAACTCGGCGTTGGTGGTTTTGGCCTATGCGGTATTCCTGAGGCCTTAATTGAGGCAGTCAAAGAGCTGGGCGCTCAAAACTTAACCGCGGTTTCTAACAATGCTGGCGTAGATGGTTTTGGCTTAGGTATTTTGTTGAATTCTCGCCAAGTAAAGAAGATGGTTTCCTCTTATGTGGGTGAGAATAAAGAATTTGAACGCCAATATCTTGCCGGTGAGCTGGAGCTAGAGTTCACCCCACAGGGTACCCTAGCAGAAAAATTACGCGCTGGTGGTTGCGGTATTCCCGCCTTCTATACAAAAACAGGCGTTGGCACATTGGTGGCCGAAGGTAAGGAAGTAAAAGAATTCGATGGCGAAAAATACATCATGGAGCGCTCGATCACGACTGATATTTCTTTAGTGAAAGCATGGAAAGCAGATCGATCAGGTAATTTGATTTACCGACACACTGCTCGTAACTTCAATCCAGTAGTGGCTATGGCAGGAAGCATTACTGTTGCTGAGGTGGAAGAGATTGTAGAGAATGGCACTTTAGATCCTGCCGAGATTCATACTCCAAGCATCTACGTGCATCGACTTGTTATTAATAGCAATCCTGAGAAACGTATTGAACAACGTACGATCTCGGCTGCCCGCTAATTACCCCACAGAACACTTATCAGAATTTAGGAAGATCAAAATGCCTTGGACTAGAGATGAGATGGCAGCACGTGCCGCCAAAGAATTAAAAGACGGTTATTACGTAAATTTGGGAATTGGTATTCCTACCTTAGTAGCAAATCATGTTCCACCCGGAATTGAAGTGTGGCTTCAATCTGAAAATGGTTTGTTAGGTATTGGGCCATTTCCAACAGAAGATAAGATTGATGCCGACTTAATCAATGCAGGAAAACAAACTATTACGACATTACCTGGCTCTTCCATTTTCTCATCAGCAGATGCCTTTGGCATGATTCGTGGAGGAAAAATTAATATTGCATTTTTAGGCGCAATGCAAGTAAGTGAGCACGGCGATATCGCTAATTGGATGATTCCAGGAAAAATGGTTAAGGGTATGGGTGGTGCCATGGATCTTGTTGCAGGCGTAAAGCATGTGGTTGTTTTGATGGAGCATGTTGCTAAGAAAAAAGACGGTACAGAAGAGCTTAAGATTCTGCCTAAATGTACATTACCCTTAACTGGTGTGCGTGTAATTAGTCAAATCATTACTGATCTTTGTGTTTTGGATGTCACTCCTGGTGGTTTGAATTTGGTTGAATTGGCTCCTGGCGTGACTAAAGAGGAGGTCATCGCTAAAACTGGTGCCCCTGTTGATACCTCGGGTTTTTAAGTAATTAGTAAGATCAATGAAATAATGGGGTTGCCATGGTTGACCCCAATTCATCCTCTCGATCGACCTCAATGAGTGCTACTGATAATCACTCTTTACACGCTCATAAACGGGGTGACGCCAAGCACTCTCATCGCAAAGAAGTTTCTAATCAACATCTCTTATTGATTGCCTTAGTTCTTACTCTGGGATTCGCTGGAGTTGAAGGTACTGCAGCTTACTTCGCCAATTCATTGGCGCTGATATCAGATGCGGGACACATGGTGACCGATGCTGCTGCATTAGGTTTGGCTTTACTAGCCCAAATTATTTCACGTCGTCCACCTTCAGCAAAACATTCCTTTGGGTTTGGTCGTGCTGAAGCCTTAGCAGCCTTTGTTAATAGCTTGATAATGCTTGCTCTAGTGGCCTGGATTGTGTATGAAGCCATTAGCCGTTTTTATGACCCTCACAAAGTCGATGGCCTCACAGTTACTGTGGTGGCTTCAATTGGCCTGGTGATGAATATTGTGGTGGCTTGGGTACTTTCACGTGATAAGAAAAGTGTGAATACTCGTGCTGCTTTAGTGCACGTCATGGGTGATTTGCTAGGATCTATTGCGGCATTAATTGCAGGTGTCGTGATTCAGCTGACAGGCTGGATGCCAATTGATGCAATCCTCTCAATCTTAGTATCTCTTCTGATTCTTAAATCTACCATCTCGATTCTTAAAGAGTCTTACCACTTCTTAATGGAAGGTGTACCGCTGCATATTGATTATTTAGCGGTGGGTAAAGATTTAAGGGCGATACCCGGAGTATTGGCCGTCCATGATCTACATGTGTGGGAAATGACACCAAGTTTTCCAGCCTTGATAGGCCATATCGAAATTTCCCTGATGCAAGAGTGGCCCAAAATCATGTCTCGTATCAATACGATGTTGCTCGATAAACATGGGATTGATCATGTGACCTTGCAACCAGAGGAGATTGGATCTGCTAACAAGTTTGATCCTGCAGATACCGCTACAACTGGTAGTGGTCAGATTCATCATGGGGATACCTTTTATGTAGAGTGCAGTAACGGTGAGAGTAAACATCGAATGGCCTATCACGCATGGGGAGACCCTTCAAA
>JABMMT010000159.1 GCA_013205155.1 Betaproteobacteria bacterium
GGACTTGAGGCGAAATTCGAGCAGCCACGCGGGTTCATTTTTCTTACTCGAAATCATGCGAATGGTGGCTTCGTTAAGACCCTTCGGCGTGATATCTGATTCAATGTCAGTGATAAACCCGTGCTTGTATGGTTGGTTGACCAAGTTTTGCAGTACTGAACTCATTGAACTTATCTCCGGTTGTTTTCCAGGCTACCCTCATGGGTGTCCAAGTGACTATTTACGGCGTGGTGGTGCTTATTTTTTTTAGATTGAAGCTCTCGCCACAACCGCATTCATCTTCAGCGTTGGGGTTGTCGAACTTAAAACTCTCATTGAAACCCTCTTTAACAAAATCAATGCGAGAACCATCAATAAAGGGAAGATTGGCAACGTCAACTACGAGTGTGGTGTTGTGCGATTCGAACACCTGGTCGCCAGCCAGCGCTTCGGCGGCGTAGTCAAAGGTGTAGGCAAAACCATTACAACCGAGTTTTTTTTTTACGTCCAGGCGCAAACCGATTCCGCCACCATTTTTCACCAACTGGGATTGAATTTTTTTTGCTGCTTTTTCCGTCAAAGTGATTGCCATGACTCTTAACCTTTCAACTGAATAAGAATACTTGACTAATTTACTCTAGTATCTTGGAAAATGCTTGACTAATTTAGTCAACCTTGTGTGGGGTGGGGTTATCACCCGAATGATGGCGAGACGGTGAAAACCCTGCCAAGTCTTAAAAGAAAATAGCCCAATAAATAGGCTATTTTTGTTTTTTGGTGGCCGGTACGGAATCGACTAGAGCCTAGGATTCTCAATCTCAAAGTGATTTTTGTAAGCAGGGTATCGACAACAGCTCATTGAGTAGCTTTTCGTTAGGCGCAGCGACAACGGCGTTGTGCCAGTCCGTCAGCGGCCCCCAGCCAGGCAATATTTCGCCATTCGGATCATAGCCAACCGCCTTGAACTTCCACTGCTTGTTACCGTACTGCAGGTTGCCCACATGTTCTACGCCGGCCGAAAGCACACGATACACGCGCTCATTGAACCTGCTAAGCGTCAGCTTATAAGTAATTATTGTTACAGTTCGAAATCAGGCTGAAAAAGAAGATCCACAGCCACAGGTTGACGTTGCACCCGGATTCTTAATCACAAACTGCGAACCGTTGATATCTTCCTTGTAGTCAATCTCAGCACCAACTAAATATTGGAAGCTCATTGAGTCTACTAGCAAAGTAACGCCATTCTTTTCAAATAAGGTGTCATCTTCATTAACAGCGTCATCAAATGTGAAACCATACTGAAAACCTGAGCATCCACCGCCTTGAACAAATACACGTAGCTTCAACTCTGGATTGCCTTCCTCAGCAATTAAGTCAGCCACTTTTGAAGCGGCGCTATCCGTAAATAGCAATGGAGTTGGTGGCTCAGCAAGCTCTTGTGCGGGTTCTATGGCTACTTGGGTCATGGTTTACTCCTAAATCAAAAGGTGAAGTCTTATTCTAGGCTTTTAATACCTAGCTTGCTATAGAGGCTTGATTAAGAAATCGCAATCAGGGCCCGCATTGAAGCGTCCTTTTAAAGGACATTTCTTAATAGGGATGTTTGAGGGGAATGTTGCTAAACCGCACTAAATAGACGCAACGGCCTACGCTTTATTTACCCCCTTTAATAATGGTGTCTCAAATTAATACATTAGAGGCATTAAATAAGGCATCAATGGAGATTGCTCCCAGATTAAGCCTTTATGTTGCGCCGTAATTAAATCACATCAATTATAAATTTACAAAATTAATTGGACAAAGCCCTCACTTAAGCACAGACTAAATTTCTGCCAATGAGTTATTGGTAACACTTTTTTAGCCTTACCGGGCTTTAGAGTACATTCTTTTAATTCATTGGCGGCCAATTTTTGATGTGGGGGTGCGCCATGCATATTCATTACTTAATAATTGAGGAAGACAGTCTTCTAGAGAAATACTGTGAGCTTCAGAGCAATGAATTGGTTCAGGAACGCCTGATTTGGCAACATCTGGCACGACGAAAGATCATCGAAATGGATCATATTCCTGATGAAGATCAAATTGACTGGGGTGATGATTGAAAGGTGGTACTCAATGAAAATGACCGTCTATCGTTACAAAGTTTATGACCACCAGCATGATGACTTAGCTCATATTCCACCTCACTATGCGACGCGAGAATATATTGAAGAACTAGAAGGGGCGACCGTCATCGAATATGACTCTTTAGAAGTTGATGAATCTGATCTAGATACTCATGGACGAATTTTAGTTAGAGAGGATTGACCATGTGCTCGAAAAATAGTCATTTATAAAAAAATATTAACGTCGAATAAAAAAAGGGAAAATGAATCCAATTAGACTGAGTAATTCAATACAAGATTGTATTTTGTCACTTCAAAAAGCGAACATAGGCAAATTTCCCAAGCACAGTATTGCGGATTGTCAACATTCTCTTAAACAAAAGAATCACGGCTAGAATTTAAAGTATCTGCTTATAGTGGGTGTTTTTTAAAGGACATTACAAGAATATTTCCTTAGCATCGTTTAAGTCGACGCTTGGCCGGTACGGACCATATGAGATTTGGCCTGCCCAGCACGATTCGAACGTGCGACCTGGGCCTTAGGGAAAATATTGGTCAATCTGTGTAATACCAGTGGATTTATCTGGCCCTCTCTTTGGCAGCTTGTACAGCCTCCGCCTTTCTTTTCATACAAGCAAAGCATCGCCATGAGTTAGTGCTCTTGCCACTGCTTCGAGATATGACCTTTTTCATTTGATTCATTGGAGTAAGCACTCGGCAGCTCGGACATACTTTAGGAGCTTGGATAATCTCATTCATAACTCATTTTAGGCTATTAACTTAATAAGTTAAATCAAGGAATAAAAAAGGCCAACGTAGAGTTGGCCTTAAGGATATTGAAAAGCAATTAAGCCTAGCTAGGCTTGGGATTTAATTTACTGCTAAAAAGCAATAACCTTCCCATTTACGTTTGATCCTGTCAGAGAGCGTACTTCTATCAATCCCTATCTTCTTGGCTGCAGAAAATATGCTTGGAAAATCGCCGATTGGCGTTCTAACTGGCCTATTTTTTTTCTATTAACTTTTAGAGCCTTAGCTTCAAGTCGCTTTTCCTTCTCCTCTTCGCACTTATCAATATCTTTTTGATCGAGATATGAAAATCCTGGTCGGCCACTAAAAATCCAGTTTGAAATTGAAGTAGGGTCAACTTTATGAGCTCTCGCAGCATCAGATCTAGAGTTAAATACTCCTAATGGTGTAATACAGCGAACTGTTAGCCCAGCACGCATTAGACTATTTTTGTAATTTTGCTTGTGCTCACTACTTTGAGGCCCCCGCCTAATACCCTTTAAGCGTCCAGTATTTGCTATAGAAATTTTACGTTTTACCTCATCACTATGTTTGCGACCCTTTCTACCTGTCAAAGCTGCAGTAATTTTGGCCTGCCACTCGGGTGTTCTAGGTAATGGCTTACCTAGCTTTGACAAGCTAATCTTATGGCGAGTTTCCTGACTACGAACTTTGCCTTTATTGGCAATACTTAATTTACGAGCAAATTCGGTTTTTTGCCCATCCGATAATGAAGTGCGCCACTTTGTATTACCTGGAGCAAATGTAGCTGAATTAAACTGTGCTCGGGATAATGACATCAACCAGTCAATATTGCGTTCCGCCCTATTCATTACGCAGCCTCCAAAAAGCGGCGAGCTTGACGCTGCCAATTATTAGGCTTTGCTTTCATCGTACGTGCTATGTGCTGAGGTAAGCGAAGATCGAGTCGACGCGGTATGTCCAGGTTTTCTAATAAAAACTTCAGTAGTTCTACCTTTTGCTCATCGGTTAATTGAGTATCCGAATCAGTACTCAAGTAATCTTTATCCACAATCATATGAAAGATCTGGGCATACTGATCTTCACGACTATCAAGAGCCAAAGAGAATGGAGCGGATCGACTACGTAGTGCATCCATATGATTGGCAATACGGCCGCGTCCAGAAGCAAGGCGAACATTGGTACAAATAATGACCGTACCATTAAAGTCAAACTGGCTTGGGATAGGTTTTCCAGTAAGGGGATTGCGAATTTCTTGAGTAGATGCCCAGCCAACCTGGCGATAGGTTGGATCTGTTGCACCCTTTAAAAGATTTAAGCCAGTTTCGTTGGCAATAATTCCATCGCAGTCATCGAGGATGATGTACTTACCTGCCTTGCGCATGAGATGCAGCAATATATACAGCATTCCCGGTGTAGCATGACTGCGGGCTACAACATAATCCTTGTTCTCCTGCAAACCAGTAGACTTAAGCGCCTCCACTACTGCATGAGTCTTTCCCATACCTGGAGGGCCATAGATGATAGCTGCACGATGCGCGCCAGCAACTACATCACGCAAAAACTCTTGCGCATCTTCGTTGTATTCACGTACCTCATCAATACGCTTACGAAGGCTTGGCTTAAAGATGGGATCTTGAAGAATGGATGACACAGCGGGATTGGTAATCATCATTACAGCGGAGCTAACGGGGTAATGAGACTCAAACTTCACGGCTGCTTCTGGAACTGTATTCATGGTGATGCTCCTTATAAATTTGATTAAATTGCTTGCTCAACATTCAAAATTTCGCGTGGTGAGGCAAGAGCTAGTCGACGTAAGACAATATTTTTAAAGTGATCTAAATAAACTCTAAATAGACCATCTTGAGTCTCTAAAGAAAAAGTAAATCCTTGGCGATTGAAGTAATACCGATTCTCTTCATAACGCTCGGGTTCTAGCAGAATCGATTTGACATGGCAGCAACGCGAAACATAATGAATGAGTCTTGATGAAATACCCTGACTTCGGTATGCAGGCTTGACATATATTTCTGCAATATTCCAAACCTCACCGTCATAGACTTCCTCAAATCTATCTGTGTAATTCGTAATGCGAATAAAACCAATCTCTTTATTACCTAACTTAGCAATGAACATACGTGAGATTTCTGGATCGTATAACTTAATTTTCAGATCCTTAATTTCTCCGCTGTAGGCTTTTTTAAAACATTGCATCCATTTTTGTTTGTTAGCTAATTTGGTAACTTCTTGTATTTCCGGCTCAACAAAGGCTGTCCCTTGTGGATGGCCCAGTTTTGCATCAGGTGCTGACTGCTGACGTAACTTATTAAAACCAGCATACCATTCAGAAGTACGTAAGAGCGTGTTGTTAGGGGTAACTTGAAGGTAATTAAATTGATCTAAAGATATTGCGTGATTAACTGCGTTTAGTTGAACTGCAGAATTTTTTGTAAGCATGGTTTTTCTCCCGTTTAAGTTAAAAAAATGAATAAAACATAGGCAGCTGTGCGCTTTGAAATGGCACGGGCTGTTTACGGACTAAGTTTTTAATGAGCTAACTATCACGCACTTGAGCGCTTAAAAAGCGGCTGCAGCGATGACAAAAACGGGTTGTTTTCACCATATCTTGACTATAAATTTTTGTTGACTGTTTTGAAATTGACTGAAATAATTTAAATATATTCAGTCAACATAAATCGACCAAAAAATGGCTCTAAACCCGTTCTCACTGCGGAGATCAGATTTACAAAAAAATGGGAAATTTGTAGAGGCGCATCGCCTCTATCGCTTTTGGTTTGAGTTTTTAGCCCTCAGTCCAAGCTATGAGTTGGCACGGCGCTTTAGGCAAAGCAAGGGGAAATTAACGGCTGCGGACAAAGCCCGAATCCCGAGCGATTTTGCGCAAGTTTTACAGATTTACGATGCGTTTGGCGATGTACAAACCGCGCTATTTAAAACCTGGTGGCAAGCACGTGGCGTGGAGTTATTTGGGATTGCCGGTGAGCCGAGTGCGGTCGCTCCGATATACAAAATAGCGAATAACCTACAGCCAGACCTCAAAAAACTGCAGCACTCCCTTGACCGCTATTTGGCAAGCACCTGGCCAGCACAACATAAACCGGGCGCAATCATTCTTGCAATACCGCTTAACTCCACACGTCAAAAAGTTCTAAAAACTATTAAGCAGTTACTTGACGATCATATTCAGGCACCAGCACCGCAAGCTAACCCTATGTT
The DNA here is from genome assembly GCA_013205155.1 of Betaproteobacteria bacterium. GTDB lineage: Bacteria > Pseudomonadota > Gammaproteobacteria > Burkholderiales > Burkholderiaceae > Polynucleobacter. The sequence continues at coordinate 6,096 of JABMMT010000159.1, forward strand.
TTCGTTGGCCACAAAAGACCTGCATATCAAAAATGTAATTGATGCAATGGGTGTTTTATGGATACGGTCAGCAAAACCTGAATGGGCACTATGGAAGATTGGCGTAGAGGCGAATATCAGCAAGCTCTATAGCAAGAAATTTGATGCATTTAAAAGCAAACGCACTACTGCTAACTACGATGAATTTCGTACCTTAGAGCAAATGACCTCACGTAAATTTAAAATCGCAGTCAACATTGCCGAAAATGCAGCCCGTGGTATTTTCCCCAGCCAAAAGCCCTGTCCCCACTCAGTGAAGTTTGATGCTGCAGAATTTCATCACATTCTTTCTGCCAAAACCGCCTGGATTAAGCAGGAAAAAGCCCGCATCCTAGCAAGTAGTGCACAGCTTAAATAAGCTCTACCGCATTACGTAAGATGTCTGGACGGGTATCAATATAGCGCTGTGTTGTCGACATCTGGCTGTGGCCCGCTAGCTGCATCATTACCCTTACTGATACCCCCTTCTCACTCAAACGAGTTAAAAATCCCCTTCGGCCACTATGACTGGTAGCGCCATTAAGCCCTGCTTGTCTATATAAGCCGTTAATCACATGAGTGAGCGTATTAGGTGTAAATCCATAAGCCCTTTGTGTGGGAAAGAGTGGACGATTCATATCCTTTGGTGGATGCGCTGCGATATAAATGGCAAGTTCTTGTTGCATCCGTTCTGATAACAGCACTACCCTGCTTTTAGAACCCTTGGTTTGATTGGCCGCCAAGTGGATCTCACTTAATACTTGTTTATCCGCGTTTAAAACGTCGCTGTAGCGTACACTTGCCACCTCGCCTATACGCATACCCGCCCAGTGCGTTAACAGCAGTATTGCGCGATTACGCACTGCTGCTTTAGTAGTCGCAGCATAGTCTAGTGCCCGCTGTAATTCGGTATCACTTAATGTTTTTGCTTGTGCCATGGTCTCTCCTTGTATTGCCATCTATGTACTTATATTTTGTAGTCAAAACTGCCATATTCCTACCGGAAATGGCCACAACTACACTCAGATTGATGGGTTTTTCAAGTGAAAATGGCTGAAAAATAACCGCTTGATTTTCAAGTGGTTACAAGCACTCAACACTTAACGTAACTAATGTGTTGAGTGAAAAAATCATGGATTTTGATGGGAATTCGTGGCAGATTTGCCACATAACTAGTCTGCAATTCTCACTGCTACAGCTAATATCAATCAGATTATTAGGCTAGAATTCAAAAAAGATAAAGGATTAGTTATGGCGAATACGTGTTGGAATTTGTTTTCTTTTTATGGAAATGAAAAAGTCGTTGCGCAAGTAAAAAAGTGGCAAGAAGCTCTTGACTCAGCAAAACCTACTGAGGATGACAAATACTGTATGGGGGCAATTCGCACAGTTTTTTATCCTGATGCTGAATCTGGCGAAGAAATCTACTACGGAAGCAAATGGGTGCATCAAGACAAAGAAGCTTTGGGACCAGATGAAAATCAACTTGGGTTTCAAAGTGCATGGTCAAGTCCGAATGATCTTCAGGAACACCTAACACTACTTATGCATAAGTTAGATAGATCTGTTTTGGTTGAAAATAGTTACAACATAGAAGATGGAAGTATGGGATTTGTCTACACGGCCATTGATTCGGACGGCAATATTTGTATTGAAATAGCGCATGCTGATTTAAATCTTGATGATTTCGATGATAGGGAAGATGCGGATGCAGATCAGCAAGAGCGCTTAAATGAGTGGCAAGAAGATACAGTTATAGATTTAATTACTAAGGTACCAAATATCGAATTAAATGTAAAAACATATATGCCTTATTTAGAAATTGATTGGGATCGATTTAAAGAGTAATGGTTTATTTTGTCTCAGAATCAATATCTTTTCATTAGTGAGCTAAAGCTCACTAGCTCTTCGCTTCCGCTCATCGCATTTTTCTTCTTTTTATGATGTTTTATGGTCATGATTGGAATTGTTGAATTTATAAATCTTTTACTAGGAAGCATAAGCCATGCCCTGTTACGGGCATGGCTCTTAGAAACCTTTTACTGAGGGTTTCATAACTGATACCGCACAACTCAATTACTTGAGATAAGGTAGGTTTTGCGATCACCTTTTATGTGCGAGCCTTTTACGCGAAAGTCTCTGCGCTGCATCAATAGCTACAGAGGTTCTATGGGTTTATTTCAATGGCGTTTCCCACTCACTTTCAGCCTATACGAATTTCTTCGAAATTTAGCCTACATTCACGTATTACTACGCTACCAACAGATACAACATCGCAAACGGTTCTGCCACAAAGGGGCGTCGTTTAAAGCATCCAAAACAGCCAGGGTCTTGGGTAGTGCAATGAGGCCAGATAGTAAGAGATCTGAATTGCGTACCGTCACAC
>JABMMT010000160.1 GCA_013205155.1 Betaproteobacteria bacterium
ATTCGAACGTGCGACCTGGGCCTTAGAAGCTTTAAAAATGAGCTAGAACAGCAGCACGAACAATGGCATTAAGGTGTTGGCTTTTGGTGTCCAGTAGGCACCGAGAATCTTGGTGAGGGGTAGAGTGTCATGGATATTACTTGGCATCCACAGGCGGTTGGATGGTCGGGCGTCAAATTTGTCGGGTTAACCGACAAATTGGAGTTAGACCTCCTTTAAAGAATACTTCAATAAGCATTCTTTAATTAGTTTTTCTTCTTAAAAGTTGCTTCAGTAATCGGCATATTGACAATCGTGTGTATATCTAATAACGTGAGAAGAGAATTGTTTCAGAGAATAAAAATATGCAGCCACTTGCACCAGATCAAATCAATCCATTACGTGAATTTATTATTCAAATGACAAAGCTTGTCGAAAAAGAGTCCAGCGAAATAATATTAGTTAATGAATCCAAAAAATACCTTCAAACCTTAATATCAACAGATGCATGGTTGCCAGAGTTTTGCACTATTCCGCACCCTGACTTTTATCAGCAATATTTACTGCATGCTGATCCGCTTGAGCGTTTCTCGGTCGTAAGCTTTGTATGGGGACCAGGTCAAAAAACGCCGATACATGACCATATGGTGTGGGGCTTAATAGGGATGCTTCGCGGAGCAGAAAATGGGCAACGCTTTGGGCACAATGTACAGGGCAAACTTGTCCAATTTGGCGAAGAAACACGCTTAAGCCAAGGCGAGATTGAGGTTGTTAGCCCATCAATAGGTGACATTCATATTGTTAGAAATGCATACGATGATCAAACCTCAATTAGCATCCACGTTTACGGAGCAAATATCGGCGCAGTAAAGCGCCACGTATATGACGCAGAAACAAATAGCGTTAAAAACTTTGTCTCTGGTTATTCGTCAACTCAAGTTCCTAATTTATGGGATAGATCAGCAGCTGTCCGCGCACATTTAAATTAAAGGTCTATTGGTGCTTACGTTTTTCAACTAAATTAAGAAACTTTTCATATTCTTTTTCATCCACTGAGTAGCTATGATCGTCATCCGGAAATGCACTACTTTTTACTTCAGCAATGTATTTTTTGATGCCCTCTACTGCGACCTCAGTCAGGTTAGCGTAGCGCTTGGTAAATTTTGGCTTAAAGTCAGAAAACACACCCAACAAATCATGGCATAAGAGAATCTGTCCATCTGTACCTAAACCGGCACCAATGCCAATGGTTGGGATCTCGAGTTGCTGCGATATGACAGTTGCAATTTTTGCTGGAACGGCTTCAAATTCGAGCATAAAACATCCCGCATCTTGAATTGCAAAGGCATCTTCTAATATTTTCATAGCAGTATCGGCGGTTTTTCCCTGTATCTTAAATCCACCAAAAACTGCCACGGTATGTGGCGTCATGCCAATATGTGAGGCTGTAGGAATACCAGCGTCGACTAACGCCTTCAAAATATGAGCCTGTGATTTTCCACCTTGGGGCTTGACCGCATCTGATCCAGCTTCTTGCATAAATCGAGTTGCATTGAGTAAAGCGCGTTCTACTGTATTGTAACTTTGATAAGGCATGCAACCTAACACAAATGTATTTGGAGCGCCTCGCCTAATCGATGTGGCATGCATCACCATCATATCCATGGTTGCAGGTATAGTGTTGTTATGGCCATGCGCAATCATCGCCAAACTATCGCCTACAACAGCAACATCAACTCCCGCGCTTTCGGCCCACTTGGCTGAAGTGTAATCAGGAACCGACATATATACCATTTTCTCGCCAGTTTTTTTCGAGGCATGAATCTCTTGAATGGTTCGTTTTTTACGTTCCAATTTTTGGTCAACTGTCATTCTTCTCTTTCAGATAAGATAGTGATGCGTAGTTACATGGTGTAATCTGGTTTCATATCTGCAGCGTCAGTTTCCTTTTGCTGCAATGAAAAGATGGACGTATAGCCACCGGACCAATCCGGTGGAATCAGGCATGGTGTTGCATCATGATGTGCGTATAAGGCCCTACTACCATTTAAGATAACTTGATCATGAATTGGCTTCAGTGGATTTACTGTATACGGAAACGCATCAGCAGAGGTTAATGTGTAAAGTAATAAGGGCCTGCCTAAATCAGATTGGTTTTTTGGTGAGCCATGGATTGTTCTGCAGTTATGTAGTGTGAGTGATCCAGCCGGTCCCGTTAAAAAAACAGGCTTGAAAGACTCTACAGCTGTTTTAGCATCTGCATCTGAAAGGCAGCCAACCCAGTTCCCGCTAGCATCATATTGTGATGGCATGGGTTCTACTAAATGGCTTTTTGGAATGACTCCTAGCGGTCCCTGGTCCATTGCACAATCGTACAGATAAGTGCCAATGGTAAGCGGTGAATAATTTGTATGTGGCCAAAACGAAATATCGTAATGCCACTTTACTTCTTCGCCGCCCTTTGCCCATTTGAAATTGAGTTTTGAATGATGAAATTTCACATTCGGCCCAACCAAATCAGCCACTGCATCTAGCATCGGTGATTTAGTAACGTATTCCCAGAATACAGGATGGTGTTCTGTCGGGTTAGATACCCTCCTCAACCTTGGATTCTCGGAAGTATGGTCTTTTTCGATATCAAATATAGTGTCCGATTTGCTTACCTTTTTACTTTGCTCAACCATTTCTGAAGTAGCGTCACGCAATTTATTTAACCATGCATCGTCAATAAATTTTGCAAGAAGAATGTAGCCATCAGAAAAATAAGATTCACGCTGCGATTGCGTTAGAACTCTGGGTTTAATTGCAAGAATTTGATCTGGTGTCATATGACTTTCCTTATCTAAAGTTAAGCATTACGGATGGTAGCCAAGTCACTAATGTTGGAAAGGCCATCACGATAAACAATGTAATGGTTTGTAAAATAATAAATGGGACTACGCCCTTATACATATGAATAATATTTATCTCTGCAGGGGCTACTGCGCGCAAATAAAAAATTGCCGGGGCCATCGGCGGGGTTAAATACGATGTTTGAATCATGATTAAAAATAAGATACAGAACCAAACCGGGTCAAATCCTGCCCCGGTAATCAAGGGAGTAAAGAGTGGCACAAATATCAATACGATGGATATCCA
>JABMMT010000161.1 GCA_013205155.1 Betaproteobacteria bacterium
ATATGAAAAGCTATTTCCCTGCATAAAATGCAGTGCACCATTCATCCAGTCATCCCGTTTCAAGCAGTGATTTTATATTCCACATTACAAAAAATATCCTGTAAGTGTCTGAATATAAATGATTAAATATTTTTAAATAATTCTGATTTGCTACTTGCATCGTTTTTTTAAGCCCCTAAACTCTTATATAAGATATAAGACTACTTTAGTCTTCAGAGTCTCAATATTGGAACTACTTGTTTAACTTAGGGAGAAAGAAATGGCAGATCGCAAAGCAGAAATCGCAGCGCTACAAAAAGATTGGGATACCAATCCACGTTGGAAAGGCATTAAGCGTGGCTATACCGCAGAAGATGTAGTTCGTTTGCGCGGTTCATTAAAGATTGAACATACTTTAGCTAAGCATGGTGCTGAAAGATTATGGGAGTTGGTAAACAACGAAGCTTACATAAGCTGTTTAGGTGCATTGACTGGTGGTCAGGCCATGCAACAGGTTAAAGCTGGTATTCAGGCGATTTACTTATCTGGTTGGCAAGTTGCTGCTGATGGTAATTCATCTGCAGCAATGTATCCAGATCAATCACTCTACCCAGTAGATTCAGTTCCAAAAATGGTTGAGCGTATTAACAATTCATTCCAACGCGCTGATGAGATTCAAACTGCTAAAGGCATTCATAAGGGCGATCCTGCTTATATCGAGTACTTTGCTCCCATCGTGGCTGATGCTGAAGCAGGTTTTGGTGGCGTACTCAATGCATTTGAATTAAGTAAAGCACTGATCAAGCAGGGCGCTGCTGGCGTTCACTTTGAGGACCAATTGTCTTCCGTGAAGAAGTGTGGCCACCTGGGTGGCAAGGTTTTATTACCTACTACAGAATCGGTACAAAAGTTGATCTCAGCTCGTTTAGCTGCTGATGTGATGGGTGTGCCAACCATTATCTTGGCTCGCACCGATGCCGAGGCCGCTGATTTAATAACCTCTGACTATGATGAGAATGACAAGCCATTCTTAACTGGTGAGCGCACACCAGAAGGTTTCTACAAAACTCGTAAAGGCCTGGGTCAAGCGATCTCTCGTGGTCTAGCTTACGCTGCCTATGCCGATATGGTGTGGTGTGAAACGGGTACTCCTGATCTTGATTTTGCTCGTCAGTTTGCTGAAGCAATTCGTGCGAAGTTTCCTGGCAAGATGCTTGCTTACAATTGCTCACCCTCTTTCAATTGGAAGAAAAACTTAGACGATGCAACGATTGCAAAGTTCCAGCGTGAACTGGGTGCGATGGGTTATAAATATCAATTTATTACTCTCGCGGGTATTCATTCGATGTGGTACAACATGTTCGACTTGGCACAGGACTATACTAAGCGTGGCATGACTGCCTATGTTGAGAAAGTTCAAGAGCCAGAATTTGCTGCTCGTGATCGTGGATATACCTTCGTTTCGCATCAACAGGAAGTAGGTACTGGCTATTTTGATGATGTAACGACAGTGATTCAAGGTGGTAAATCTTCTGTCACAGCATTGACTGGTTCGACTGAGGAAGAGCAGTTCCACTAATGAGAATCCCTAAGTAGTCGGCAATAGTAGTAGCACCAATACTACCGCGGCATCTAATTGACCTCATAAGGGTGACTTAGGTGCCGTTTTCGTTTACATTCGGAGCATGAAGAATTGTGTATTTTGCGCTGAGCTAAAACCAGAAGAAGGTCAATTAATTTGGCGTGGTGATGATTGCAGGATCATCACTGTTAATGATGCCGATCTACCTGGATTTTGCCGAGTCATATGGAATCATCATGCATCTGAAATGACTGATCTCACTTACAGTGAGCGAGAACATTTGATGAATTTAGTTTTTGTGGTGGAGGATACCATCCGCCAAGTGATGAAACCCACTAAAGTGAATCTTGCCTCGCTAGGGAATATGGTTCCCCACATTCATTGGCATGTCATTCCGCGCTTTACAGATGATGTTTTCTTTCCAGGCTCAGTTTGGTCCTCAAGGATTCGGGAAACCCCTATATCCATGCTAGCCGATCGACAGAAGGCTGCAGAAGAGCTTCCCAATGCGATAAGAAGCCTGATTTCTAAGTTATATTAGTATTAATAGCATTAAGTACTAAAAGTTTCAGATATTTTTTCACCAATACTCTCTGGGAGATAGAAATGAGTGATTGTTTATTCGGAAAATCGAGGCATTGGATTATCGCCTCGATGGCCATATTCGCTATTAACGCGAATGCACAAACAAAATGGGATCTGGCAAGCGCTTACCCAGTAAGTAACTTTCATACAGAAAACTTACAGCAGTTAGCTGCTGATGTGGATAAAGCTACAGATGGCAAGCTCAAGATCGTTGTTCATCCAAATGGCTCTTTGTTTCCTGCTAATGGCATTAAACGCGCAGTTCAAACAGGTCAAGCGCAAATGGGTGAGGTCTTGATCTCTGTGCTGGCTAACGAGAACCCGATTTTTGGAGTGGATTCCATTCCATTCTTAGCTACTAGCTATAAAGAATCTGCAAAACTTTGGAAATTATCCAAAAATGCCACTGATGCGGCTCTGCAAAAGCAGGGGCTTAAAGTAGTCTATGCAGTTCCATGGCCACCACAAGGTTTGTATTCCAAGAACCCTATTAATTCTGGTGCTGATATGAAGGGTTTGAAGTGGAGAGCCTATAACCCAGCCACCTCTAAAATTGCAGAATTAGTAGGTGCGCAGCCAGTCACTGTTCAAGTAGCTGATTTGGCTCAAGCAATGGCAACTGGCACAATTAATTCCATGATGACCTCCGGAGCTACTGGAGTAGATATCAAAGCTTGGGAAAGTTTGAAGTATTACTACGAAGTAGACGCTTGGTTGCCTAAGAATATATTGATGATTAATCAAAAAGCATTTGAGTCTCTTGATAAGCCAACCCAAACTGCTTTGCTAAAGGCTTGTGCTGAAGCAGAAAAGCGCGGCACCAGAATATCTGAAGAGAAAACAAAGGGCTTTAACGAGACCTTGGCAAAGAATGGCATGACTGTTCAAAAGCCATCTCCACAGTTGAAAAATGATTTAGATAGGGTAGGTCGTATTATGGTTGCTGAGTGGATTCGTTCTGCTGGTGACGAGGGTCAAAAAATTATCGAAGAATTTAAGAAGTAAAATTGATGCAAGCATCACGAAGTTTTTATGGCCGTCTTTTAGATGGCTTGATGCAAGGGGCCGCCGCATTGGCGGCCTTATGTATTCTTAGTGTTTGTATTTTGATGGTATCGATGTCTTTATCGCGTGAATTCGGAATTAATTTACGCGGTGCTGATGATCTGATAGCTTGGCTATGTGCTGCATCTGCTTTCTTGATTCTGGGCCAGACCTTTCAGCATGGCGGTATTGTGCGGGTCGAAATCTTTTTGGGAGCGTTAGGTCCTGAGTGGAGAAAGCGCCTAGAAATCATTGGCTTGGTGGTGATGTCTGGCTTTTGTTTATTTGCACTCACTGCCTTCACTCTATTTGTATACCAAAGCTGGGACTTCAATGATGTTTCGCAAGGACAAATCATTGTGCCCTTGTGGATCCCGCAAATTTTTACTGCAATAGGCTGCCTAATATTTTTCTTAGCTGTAGTCGATGAGCTGATCAGGGTGATGAAAGGCGGTAAACCTCGTTATCAACAAATGGCTGAGGAGCGCTTGTCAGCAGGTGATTTTGGAGAGACGCTGTGAGCATCCTCTTTATCGCTCTCATTTTGATTCTACTGATGTTCTTTTTGCTTTTAATTGGTATTTGGATTCCAGCTGGAGTGGCAATCACTGCTTGGTTTGGGCTCGTATTCTTCTCTGATAAAGACACGATGATGAACTTGGCTAATGTTTGGTGGAATTCTAGCTCCTCCTACACCTTGGCTGCATTACCTTTGTTTGTGTGGATGGGTGAGATTCTATTTAGGACCAAGTTATCAGAGCAAATGTTTACAGGTCTGTCACCATGGTTAAATTGGTTACCGGGCAGATTAATGCACGTGAATATTTTGGGTTGCGGGATTTTTGGTTCTGTTTCTGGTTCATCTGCTGCTACCTGTGCAACGATTGCTAAATCTGCGTTACCAGAATTAACCAAGCGTGGTTACGATGAAAAGATTACCCTTGGATCGTTATCTTGCGCAGGTACTTTAGGGATTTTGATCCCACCCTCAATAACGATGGTGGTTTATGCAGTGGCGGCGGATCAATCTATTATCCGTATCTTCTTGGCTGGATTTATTCCTGCTGCAATATTGATGGGTCTATTTTCAGGCTACATTATTGTGTGGGCCTTACTCAATCCCGATAAAACTCCTCCTGCAGAAAAATATACTCTGCAGCAACGCTTATATTCAATTGGTCAACTAATGCCTTGCACTGCATTAATTATCTTCATTGCTTGGTTGATGTTAGCTGGCTACTCTACGGCTACTGAGGCTGCTGCATATGGGGTGGTGGGCTCTTTAGTGCTTGCTGCAGCTGGCCGTAATCTTTCTTGGACCAATTTTTGGCAAAGCTTATTATCTGCGACGCGCCTTACTGCGATGATCATGTTTGTACTAGGGGCTACTTCATTCCTATCCATTGTAATGAGCTATACCGGAATTCCAAGGGGTTTGGCAGAGTGGGTGCAGAGTTTGCAATTATCACCATGGGTACTCATTCTTGTGCTGACTATTATCTATATCCTGCTTGGTACTGCTTTAGATGGCATTTCAATGATTGCTTTAACTACAGTAACTGTATTGCCGATGGTTCAAGCAGCTGGTTTTGATTTGGTATGGTTTGGTATTTTTGTGATTCTCTTAGTGGAAATTGCGGAGGTTACTCCTCCAGTTGGATTTAATTTATTTGTGCTTCAAAGTATGACTGGCAAAGACAGTAACTACATTGCGAAAGTTTCTTTACCGTTTTTTGCCATGATGGTGTTAGCAGTGGCATTAGTTACGATTTGGCCTGAGTTAGTGACTTGGTTACCGGATCAAGTAATGCAAAAAGAAATTAAGTAAGTTCGATGCAGTTAAAAAGATCGAGGAAGGTTGCTGGGAAAATTGACATCCTCAACCTGGGTGATGCTGCTCTCTTGCTCGATTTTAGACAATCTGTAGACCCTTTAAGTGGTATTCATCATCTATGCGATCTCTTATTCTCGGTTTCTCCTGGATGGCTTAAAGATACGATCCCTGGTATTGACAGTCTTTTAATTAGCCTTCATTTTGCAGATACGGACTATCAAGCAACTCGTGCTGCAGCACGTGCACAGATTGAAGTTTTACTGGAGAGCTTGCATAAGGATAAAAAAGTCACTATTAAAAATGAGATTGTTCATCGTATACGGGTTTGTTATGACCCAGAATTAGCACCTGATTTATTAGCAAGCGCAGAAAAATGTGAGCTTCTATTGAGAGAGTTTATTAACCGGCACAAAAATTCAGAGATTCGGGTTGATATTTTGGGTTTCATGCCTGGATTTCCATACTGTAGTGGCCTCGATCCTAGTTTAAGGTTGCCACGTCTTGAATCACCAAGAACTGCCGTCCCCAAAGGTTCAGTGGCTATTGCAGAATTACAAACGGGTATTTATCCAAAGCCAACCCCAGGGGGTTGGAATGTGATTGGAAGAACACCAGATATTCTTTTTGATCCGCGAAATGAACGACCAAGTCTATTAAGCCCAGGAGATCGTCTGAAGTTTATTGAAATTGATTTGAATGAATTTAATAAAATTACTCTGGCACAAGAGGCAAAGGCTTCTCAACAGAAAGTTAGCAGTATTTCAAAGAATAGTACTATTGAAGTCCTTAGCCCTGGTCTATTAACGACCATTCAAGGGCAGCCACGGTATGGATTTGCACACTTAGCATTAAGTGCAGGCGGGCCCATGGATAAAGAAAGTGCGCGTCTCGCTAATGCCTTGTTAGGTAATCCAGAAGATGTTGCAGGATTAGAGATTACAGGTACTGGTCCAAAGCTTTTATTTCATCAGAACACCTGGGTTGCATGGGTGGGTGCGCAATGTTTGGGATTAATAGATGGACAATCTTTTCCAGGCAATCGACCAGTTTATATTCGCAAAGATCAAATACTCAACTTTACCTCTATGACGCAAGGCTATCGTATTTTCTTGGCTATTAGTGGGGGCATTGAGAGTGAGTTTATTTTAGGTGGTCGCGGCTCTCATTTGAGTGCAGGTATAGGAGAAAAGGCAGTGCAAAAAGGAGACTTTTTGTATTTGCCTCAAGCTCATCTTGCTCAGGAAAAATCACTATTTAAAAATTTAAACCACTCGGGCTTGAATTATCCTAAATGGTCTATTGCATCACCAGCCTTACCAGGCAAATCAATCCAAATGATTAAAGCTATTCCAAGCATACACTTCAACCTACTCAGTTCAACAGAACAAGCTTTGCTTTGGAAGACGACATGGTCAGTCTCATCTCAAAGTAATCGAATGGGGATGCGTTTAGATAGCGATTTTAAAATCTCAAAACCAATGACCGGAATTGCATCGCAAGGAATTTGGTTTGGGACTATTCAATTACCCCCATCTGGACAGCCGATCTTAATGTTGGCTGAGCATGCCACAACTGGTGGATATCCCCGTTTACTCGAGACGATTAGCTCAGAGCGGTCAAGCCTAGCTCAATTGAGACCCGGTAGTAAAATCCAATTTGTACCCGTTACACTTGAAGAAGCTGATCAGATCAATACAATCTATTTCACTGAGCAGGAAAAAACATTGGATACTCTAGAAGCTATTCTTTTGGATAAATCATGAAAAGAACAATTGATCTTAATAGCGATATGGGTGAGGGTTTTGGTGTCTGGGAAATGGGTGATGATTTTGCGCTCCTAGACTACATTGACTCAACTAATATTGCTTGTGGTTGGCACGCAGGTGATCCTGAGCGGATGAAAAATCTTGTAGCAGCTGCTATTGAGAAGAATGTTTTTATAGGCGCCCATCCCAGCCTGCCTGATTTACTTGGATTTGGTAGGCGAGAAATGGCGATTACGCCTAATGATGCTTATAACTATGTCCTTTATCAAGCCGGGGCATTACAAGCGTTCATTTATGCACAAGGTGGAAAGTTGCATCATGTAAAGCCTCACGGTGCTCTTTATAACCAAGCGGCGAAAGATATCAGTTTAGCGCGTGCAATAGTCCAAGCAACTAAAGATTTAGGTGACGGGATTATTTTGTATGGCTTGGCCTCAAGTTGTTTTGTAGAGGCTGCGCAGGAAGTTGGTGTGCCACTATGGCAAGAGGTATTTGCAGATCGGCGCTATACCCCTGAAGGGTATTTGGTTCCTCGTAAGCAGGCTAATGCC
>JABMMT010000162.1 GCA_013205155.1 Betaproteobacteria bacterium
CGTGCTTTGGGAAGATCAACACGAGCAGGCTCCTTACTCAGCAAAGTAGTCAGAACTCCAACACCAATAGAGGCTGCCATGCAAAGATACGCAAACTGCCAAGCGCCTGGATCATAGGTCCCCGAACCAGCTTCAGCACGAGCGGCCAGCCATAAAACGCCCGCACCGGCCCAGATTAAAGCCAATCGATACCCAGTTTGATAAGTAGCTGCAAGAGCCGCTTGATGATCGCTATTGGCAGATTCAATGCGAAATGCATCTAATGCAATATCTTGCGTGGCAGATCCAAATGCAACCAATAGTGCACACCAGACCACCATGTTTAACTCAAGCTTTGGATCAAGGCTAGACATTCCTACCAGCCCAATAACGATTAATGCTTGAGCAAAAAGCAACCAACTACGCCTGCGTCCAAATAATTTAGTTAACACCGGAATTTGTAGGCGATCCACTAAAGGCGCCCACATCCACTTGAAGGCGTAAATCAACCCAACCCAAGTGAGATAGCCAATAGTGCTTCTATCAATACCTGCTTCACGCAACCAAAAGCTGAGCGTCCCCAGTATGAGTAAAAGTGGTAGACCTGCAGAAAAACCTAGAAATAACATCCGCAAACAGGGCCATTCAAGGTAAACCCGAAAATCTTTTAACCAAGAATGGACTGCTTTGGGCACGATGCTAGGCACTACGAATACGGAACAGCGCCAAACTACCAAAGAAATTAGGCAAGAGAGTCACTTGTCGACCCTCATGCAAGATACATTGATCTAATATTTGCAAGCCAATACCTGAGGCTAACTTTTCAAAATCTTCAACAGTGAGTACACGTACGTTAGGAGTGTTGTACCACTGATAAGGCAAGCTCTTGGAGATTGGCATACGGCCCAATCCAACCGCCATACGATGGGACCAATGGCCAAAGTTTGGGAAAGAAATAATGGACTCTTTTCCGACTCGTACTACCTCACGCAGAATTTTTTCAGTTTGATGGATCGTCTGTAGGGTTTGCGAGAGCACCACTGTATCAAAACTGCTATCTTCAAAAAGAGCCAGGCCGCCTTCCAAGTCCTGCTGAATAACGTTCAAGCCTTTTTGCACACAAGACAGCACGCGTGCATCATCAATCTCTACCCCATAGGCATGTACTGGTTTTTGTTTTTGTAAAAATTCTAAAAAACTACCATCGCCGCAACCCAAGTCCAAAACCTGAGAATTCGGTGTAATCCAGTTCGCTATTGCAGCAAAGTCAGCACGAATATTCTTGGTGATCATGATTGAACCTCAAGCATTTGCTCAAAATAAGCACGTACAAGGTTGTGATACCTCGGATCATCTAACAAGAAAGCATCGTGGCCATGAGGTGCATCAATTTCTGCATAACTCACTTCACTCTTATTGCTTAAAAGCGACTGCACAATCTCACGACTACGATCAGGCGGGAAACGCCAATCTGTAGAAAAACTCACTACTAAAAACTTAGCCTGTACTTCAGCTAAGGCACGATCCAAACTACCCTCATAGCGACGAGCAGGATCAAAATAATCCAGAGCTCGGGTAATCAGCAAATAGGTATTAGCATCAAAGTAGGTTGAAAACTTATCCCCCTGATAACGCAAATAGCTTTCCACTTCAAATTCCACATCAAAACTAAATCGGTAGTCATTAGACTCACCATTAGGTCGCTGTAACTCACGCCCAAATTTTTCAGCCATATCATCATCAGACAAATAGGTTATGTGTCCGACCATACGCGCCAAGCGCAAACCACGCTTTGGTACTACGCCATATTCATAGTAGTTGCCCCCATGAAAATCAGGGTCAGACAAAATAGCATTGCGCGCTACTTCATTAAAAGCAATATTTTGTGCGCTTAACCTAGGGGTAGAGGCCACTACTACGCAATGATCCAAGCGTTTGGGGAACTGAATGGCCCAAGCCATAGCCTGCATGCCACCTAGACTTCCACCCATCACTGCAGCAAATTTACGAATTCCTAATTTATCTGCTAAGCGTGCCTGAGTATTGACCCAGTCCTCAACTGTAATAACCGGAAAGTCAGCGCCATAAGGCTTTCCAGAGACTGGATTAATACTCATTGGACCCGTTGATCCAAAGCATGAGCCTAAATTATTAACGCCTATGACAAAAAAATGATTGGTATCGACTGGTTTACCAGGACCAATCATGTTGTCCCACCAACCAATATCTGTTGGGTCGTCAGGGCTAGGGCCGGCAACATGATGTGATGCATTTAATGCATGGCAAACTAATACAGCATTACTTTTATCAGCATTCAATTTGCCATATGTTTCAATCACTAAATCATAGCCAGATAACATGGCGCCACTCTGCAAAGGCAGTGGCTCGGCAAAGTGGATAGTATTTCTAGAGAGATTTAACTCGCTCATTCTGAAAGAAGGATGCGCAAACTAATATCGGAGGCTTCGGTTGGCAGCTTCTTAAAGCCGCTACGCGCAAATCGATGCCAGCGCCCTAAAACATAGCCCATCAACATCGCAGCTCGAATACTAACCTCTTCTTGGCCTACTTGCGCCCATGCACCCCCTTGGGTTTGAGCAATACGCAATGCTTGTTTAAGTGAGGTCTCAACCCGCTCTAGTACCTGAGTAATACGTTCTTGTAAGCGATCATCTTCTTGTAACAAGGCATCACCCAATAGAACTCGAGTCATTCCAGGATTCTTTTCAGCAAAGAATAAGAGCATTTGCAAAATACCGCGCGCCTGCGCGAGGCCAGATTCTTCTTTTTGATTAATTTGATTAATCAGGCCAAAAACAGTTTGCTCAATAAAAGAAATAAGGCCTTCAAACATTTGCGCTTTACTTGCGAAATGGCGATATAAGGCTGCTTCAGAAACTTGAATTTTGGCAGCTAAGGCGGCAGTTGTTACACGCTCCCCTTTGGGGTTTTGCAGCATTTCTGCAAGTACTTGCAAGATTTGCAAGCGACGTTCGCCGGGACGTGGACGTTTACGAGCCTTTCCAGCATCAGCAATGCCGTCATCAATATCTTTTGGCTGTAAAGATTCGCGCATAGTCCCTAATTATCTTGAACGGATCATTGTTCCGAATGCTTGCTCGGTCAAAATCTCTAACAACAAGGAGTGTTCAATTCGCCCGTCGATGATATGAACTGAATTCACACCACTCTTGGCGGCATCCAAGGCTGATGAGATCTTGGGCAGCATGCCTCCAGAAATCGTGCCGTCAGCAAACAGAGCATCGATCTCTCGTGCGGTTAAGTCCGTTAAGAGCGTACCGTTCTTATCCATCACACCTGGAATATTAGTCATCATGACTAATTTCTCTGCATGCAGAATTTCAGCCATCTTCCCGGCAACTAGGTCAGCATTAATATTGAAGGCTTGGCCCTCTTCGCTAAAGCCAATGGGGGAGATGACCGGAATAAAAGCATCCTCTTGCAAGGCCTTAACAACTGCTGGATTAATTGTATCAATCTCACCGACGAAACCTAAATCAATCAAGCCACCAGGGTTCTTTTCATCAGCAACCAACATTTTTTTAGCACGAATGAGTCCGCCATCTTTACCTGTCAAGCCAACCGCCTGACCGCCAAAGTGATTAATGAGCATCACGATGTCTTGCTGCACTTCACCACCAAGAACCCACTCTACAACTTCCATGGTTTCTTCATCGGTGACACGCATACCCTGAATAAAAGTTCCAGTCTTACCAATCTTCTTTAACGCCTCATCAATTTGTGGGCCACCGCCATGAACCACTACAGGATTCATGCCTACTAGCTTAAGCAAAATGACATCGCGCGCAAAACTTTCTTTGAGACGATCTTCTATCATGGCATTTCCACCATACTTAATCACAATAGTTTTACCGTGATAAGAACGGATGTAAGGCAAAGCCTCAGCAAGAATCTCTGCCTTTAATAAAGGAGAGATGTCACTAATAGTAGGTAATGGCTTAGTCATCGCAACTTAAATTTATTCGCCAAATAATTTTTGACGGAGTTCGCGACGCTCTTGAGCCTCAAGAGATAAGTTGGCGGTAGGCCTTGCAATTAAACGATTTAGGCCAATAGGCTCACCTGTTTCTTCGCACCAACCATAGTCACCAGACTCTATACGAGCCAATGCTTGCTCTACTTTTTTCAGCAACTTACGTTCACGATCACGCGTCCGCAGTTCTAAAGCGTGCTCTTCTTCAATTGTTGCGCGATCGGCTGGATCTGGCACCAAAATATTTTCACGAAGATGTTCCGTGGTCTCTGAAGCATTCTTTAAAATGTCATTTTTTAAGGTCAACAACTTTTGACGGAAAAAATCTAACTGCCCAGCATTCATGTAGTCCTTTTCGGACATCTTAAGCAATTCAGCCTCAGTTGCAGGACTACCCTTGTGGGCCTTAGGACTCGTCGCCTTAGTACTTGCTTTTGCTGTAGTAGTTGTTTTTGTTGCTGTTTTTACCGTCATTTCATTCTTTCCTGGATTTGAAGCATTATTGCCTCATTCTGCCAAAGTTTTACAGCCCCTCAATCAATATTGTTCAATATTCATCAATAATGACCATGGCGGCGGATTGTACCCGAATCTACTGCACCAAACATCCCTCAAGCCCTGCCAATAAAGTGTCTTTAGGTAAATCAATGCCAATGAAGACCATCCTGGTTTGTTTGGGCTCAACACCCCAGGGGCCAGCCATATCGCTACCCATCATCTGATGAACCCCCTGGAAGACTACCTTTCGGTTGCTACCCTTGACATAGAGAACGCCTTTATAACGCAGCATCTTCTCGCCAAAGACTTCCAAGATACCCCCTAAGAAGTCTTCTAACTTTTGATGATCAAAGGGTTTATCACTACGAAAAACGAATGACTGGATACGATCTGTGTGCCCTGCATGGCCATGATGATGATCATGACCATGATCATGCCCACAAGTGCTGTGATCATGGTCATGATCATGTTGATGGTTATCCTGCTCCAAGAAATGAGGGTCAATATCTAATTTGGCATTGAGGTTGAAGCCTTTGAGATCCAAAACAGCATTCAGAGGTACAACCCCTTTAGAAATGCCAGTAATAGGGGCCCTTGGGTTCATATTCATCAAGCGATTACGTAAAGACTCTATTTCGGCGGGCGTCACCAAATCCGTCTTTGTAATAAAGATCTGATCTGCAAAGCCAACTTGACGTTGAGCCTCTTCATGCTCAGTCAGTTGTTGTGGGCCATGCTTGGCATCCACTAGCGTGACAACGGCGTCTAAAACATAATGATCAGCAACGTCATCATCCATAAAGAAGGTTTGTGCAACCGGCCCCGGATTAGCAACGCCTGTAGTTTCAATCACGACCCGATCAAAATGAATCTTCTTGTCTTTGCGCTGCTCCCATAGTGTATTTAGAGCCTCCACAAGATCGCCGCGAATGGTGCAACAAATACAACCATTACTCATCTGAACGATATTTTCTTGATTGTTTTGAACCAGAATATCGTTATCAATATTTTCTTCGCCGAACTCGTTTTCAATGACCGCAATTTTTTTGCCATGCTCTTCTGTAAGAATGTGCTTTAACAATGTGGTTTTGCCGCTGCCTAAAAAGCCCGTCAAAATGGTTACCGGAATTAATGCCATCAACGATCCAATCAAAATCTAAAAAAATGCATGCCCAAAGCGGGAAATCTAGTATCTTACCGAGTTCCTCAGCCTTTACCAGCCTTTGCACGTGGATGGGCTTTATCGTATGCCTGAGCTAGGTGCTGGAAGTCAAGAGAGGTATAAATTTGGGTACTCGCAATGCTGGCGTGGCCCAACATCTCCTGAACGGCACGCAAGTCCTGAGAGGATTGCAATACATGGCTTGCAAAGCTGTGTCGCATCATATGGGGGTGTACATGGGTTGGCAAGCCAGCGCGGATGGCTAAAGTACGCAACCTTGCCTGAACAGTGCGCGGGGAAAGTCTTTTGCCGGTAGCAGACAGAAATAAACCGATAGATTGTTCTGGGTAACTTCCTGCGTCTCGAACCTCTCGCCATGCCAATAAAGATTTCATTGCTGGCCCTCCAACAGGCACGGAGCGCCTTTTCCCCCCTTTACCCAAGACGGTTACTTCAGCCGCATCCCAATCTAACCAACCTGCAGATTCATGCTGGCGATCTTTGCTTTGCATCACATCTATGCCTAGTAGCTCTGAAAGACGCAAACC
>JABMMT010000163.1 GCA_013205155.1 Betaproteobacteria bacterium
CTCAGTTATCTCAATATGCCAGCGATTATTTCCGCTGCAGAGGTGACTGATGCTGAAGCGATTCACCCTGGTTATGGCTTCCTTTCTGAAAACGCAGACTTTGCTGAGCGCGTTGAAAAGTCTGGCTTTGCATTTATTGGTCCTAAAGCAGAGACGATTCGATTAATGGGCGATAAAGTTTCTGCTAAGCGCGCCATGATTAAAGCCGGTGTACCTTGTGTTCCAGGATCAGAAGGTGCTTTACCTGATAATCCAAAAGAAATTATTGCTACCGCTAAACGTGTTGGCTACCCAGTCATCATCAAAGCAGCGGGAGGTGGTGGTGGTCGCGGTATGCGCGTTGTTCATACTGAGGCAGCGCTGATTAACGCTGTCAATATGACGCGAGAAGAAGCCGGGCGCGCTTTCGGCAATCCCGAAGTCTATATGGAGAAGTTTTTAGAAAAACCTCGCCACGTTGAGATTCAAGTATTAGCTGATTCCTTTGGTAATGCGATTTGGCTCGGTGAGCGCGATTGTTCGATGCAACGTCGACACCAAAAGGTGATTGAAGAGGCACCTGCTCCGGGAATTGATCGTCGTTTAATTGCCAAGGTTGGTGAGCGCTGTGCTGAAGCCTGTAGAAAAATGGGCTACCGTGGCGCCGGCACTTTTGAATTCCTGTATGAAAACAATGAATTCTTCTTTATTGAGATGAATACCCGTGTTCAGGTTGAGCACCCTGTTACAGAAATGATTACTGGCGTGGACATTGTGCAAGAGCAGATTCGTATTGCAGCTGGCCTGAAACTGGGCTATCGCCAAAAAGACATTGTTTTCCGTGGTCACGCTATAGAGTGCCGCTTAAATGCAGAAGATCCATTTAAGTTCACGCCAAGCCCAGGAAAAATCAGCTCATTCCATATGCCTGGCGGTCCAGGTATTCGGGTAGATTCACACGCCTATAGCGGCTATGTGGTTCCTTCGAACTATGACTCGATGATTGGTAAATTGATTTCCTATGGCAATACCCGCGAACAGGCGATTCGCCGCATGCAAATTGCCCTTTCAGAAATGGTGATCGATGGAATCACTACCAATGTTCCTTTGCATCGTGAACTCATGCTTGATCCAAACTTTATTGAGGGTGGTACGAGTATTCATTACCTGGAACATCGCTTAGAAGAGCAGGCTGCAAGTCGCGGCAAATCCTAATTAATGCGAGTTTTTTATGTCATATCGTGAGCTCGTCTTTACGGTAGTTGCTGAAACTGCCGAACCCTTAGGTGATGCACTGCTTGAATTAGGCGCCCTGTCTGTCACAGTTGAAGATGCAGCGGCAGGTGGGTATGACGAGAACCCGCTTTACGGGGAACCTGGGCTCTCTCCTGACGTGCAAGCGTGGGAACGTTCATCGGTAACAGCACTATTTAATTCAGAGTTTGATGACTCAGGTAGCTCAGAATTGATTACTGACTTATTGATCTCACTCAAAGAATCTGGTTTTCATCTTGCAAGTCCACAAGAAAAAATTGTTGAAGAACAGGACTGGGTTCGCTTAACCCAAAGCCAATTTGCACCCATTCAAATTGGTGAGCGCATTTGGGTTATCCCCTCTTGGCACGATGCACCCTCCGATCCCAATGCGATCTGCTTAGCAGTAGATCCCGGTCTTGCTTTTGGAACTGGCAGTCATCCAACCACACACTTATGCTTACTTTGGCTTGAACAACAACAGAATCTAGCAAATCAAAGCTTGTTAGATTATGGATGTGGTTCAGGAATTTTGGCCATCGCCGCATCTAAGTTGGGTGCTAAACCAGTAGTAGGAACAGACATTGATCCGCAAGCAATGGTTGCCGCACGTAGTAACGCTGAGATCAACAAGACTGTCGTCCAGTTTGTATTGCCCAATGAAGATGCTCTAGAACTAGCGGCTCAAACCAAATACGACATTGTGATGGCCAACATTTTGGCTAATCCACTGCAAGTGCTTGCGCCTGCTCTGGTGAATAAAATCAGGCCTGGTGGGCAAATCGTTTTATCGGGTGTGCTGGCACGTCAAGCTGAAGAAGTCATCACTACCTATAGCCAATGGCTCACACTTTCCGTCTGGAAAGAAAGTGAAGGATGGGTTTGCTTACATGGCGCCCTTCCAAAAGCGAAGACAACAAGTATTTCTTCGCCCATTCAAAAAAAAACTTTTCGGTTCATCCTATTTTGCCTCTTAGTGATACTCCTATTGGTATTTGGCGAGCATCTCTCCAGAAATTCTTTATTACCTGCAATTGCACCAAGAGTGGATGGCAGCTCCTCTTGGATCGCAGTAAAGTCTTTTTCTCTATTAAATCGAATTGATCAAAAATTATGTGTGGCCTTAGGCTGCATCAATCGGCCTGTAAGCGATTTTGCAGCGTGGAAAATAACTTCAGCTACGCTATCGCTAGAAAAGGCGCGAGAGGGGCTTAAAAACGCTCCAAATCAATCTGTATTGGAAGTTGAAATACAAAATCGTCTCGCAATTGCAGTTTTGATACCTAATTTAGAAATTTCTCTCACTGACGCTGAAGAATCTGAACTCAAATCGATTCAATTAACGCCAAAAGAGTGGTTACCAATTGCTTGGCAAATATCCCATCCAGAATTTTTACTAAAAGGCGCGCCCTCTGGTGAGCTGATCAATGCTCAATTACCCTTGTCTTTGCCGGTAAATGCAGCAGGTTATCGTGTAAGAGTCCTTTATCCACAATAATCTTTATATTCACCCTTTTATCTTTATTTCTCGTAGAAAGTAATTTATGGCTAGCTTGATTTGTGGTTCGATCGCCTATGACACCATCATGAACTTTGAAGGCAAATTTGCTGATCAGATCCTGCCAGAACAGATTCATATTCTCAATGTGGCCTTCTTGGTCCCAACCATGCGCCGTGAGTTTGGAGGTTGTGCTGGCAACATTGCTTATAACCTCCGACTTTTAGGTGGCGACCCCATCATCATGGCCACAGTCGGTGGCGATGCAATCCCTTATATGAACCGTCTTAAGCAACTGCAGATCGATGCGAGCCATATTCGCCAAATTGATGATGCGTTTACTGCTCAAGCCATGATCACAACCGATCAGGCCAATAACCAAATTACTGCTTTTCATCCCGGTGCCATGGATGCCTCTCACCTCAACCAAGTTTCTGCGGTCGTAGCAGAACGTAGCAAAAATACAAAAGGTGCTGCTCAGTTTGGCATCGTAGCGCCTGATGGTCGCCAAGGGATGTGGGAGCACTGCCACCAACTAGCAGAAGCAAATATTCCGTTCATTTTTGATCCAGGCCAAGGACTGCCGATGTTTAATGGTCCAGAACTTCTGGAATTGGTTGATATTGCCAGTTATTTAGCAGTCAATGACTACGAAGGTGAAATGCTTTCTCAAAGAACTGGCCTGCACTTGGCAAAAGTAGCTGAACGTGTAAAAGCCCTAATTGTCACTAAAGGGGCGGAAGGTGCAGACATCTACACAGATGGCAAGCGCATCTCCATTCCGCCCGTACCTGCAGCAAAAGTAGTTGATCCAACTGGATGCGGTGATGCATTCCGTGGAGGTTTACTGTTTGGACTTGAAAATGGTATGGACTGGGAAACGACTGGTCGTTTAGCAAGTCTGATGGGCTCGATCAAAATTACCCATCAAGGACCACAAAATCACCAATTAAGCCAAGATCAAATTGCCAGCCAATTTAAAACGGCATTTGGATTTAGCTACTAACTAATTTCAAAATATTCGGCAATAAAAAAGGGGTCTCGTGAGAGACCCCTTTAAGTAACACCCGTCTGTTTAAGGACGTGTGCCAGTTGGGAAGGGCCAAGCAGCAGCAGGATTCAACGCACTGGTCGCTGGTGCAGCTTTCTTAGCTGCGGGCTTTTTTACAGCAGAGCCCGTTTTCTTCGCAGCAGGCTTACTTACTTTTTTTTTGCTACGCGCTTCTTTGCAGCTGGACGCTTCTTAGCAGCAGGCTTTTTGGCGGCAGCTTTTTTAGCAGCTGGACGCTTCTTAGCAGCTGGACGCTTCTTAGCAGCTA